>NZ_JAFEXF010000019.1 GCF_016905445.1 Streptomyces sp. G44 | reverse complement strand
GGGGTATGTCCGTGCTCGCCATCTTGGCGCGGGCGCCTGGCTTCTTCGCCACCCTGGTGACCACCACTGTGCTCCGCGCGCACATACCCCCGCGTCCCCTCGGGTGCGCCGGCGACCGCGGGCCGTCGCCACCGCCCCTTGCCCCCCACCTTGCGGTCTCACCGCCGGTTCGGCACCCCCGCCCCCCTGCCCGGCCCTCTCGACACCGCGTATCGGGCACCCCGCCTGCCCCTACCTCGCCGACTCGACGCCGGGTTTCGGGCGGGTGGGTGGGAGACATCCGGCGCGGAGCGGCGGGCTGGGGGATACCGCCGGGTGCCCGGTCGCGGTGGGGCGGGGACGCCGCCAGGGCACGTGGACTGCCGATGGCAGGGACACCTCCAGGGTGGGCCCTGTTCAGCGGGCGGTCATTCGGGGGCGTACACGATGTCCGTGGGGCGTGCTCTCATGGGGGGATGATCGATGAGTTCTTGACGTACGGCGTACGTGACGTGGAAGAAGCCCTGCGGAAGGCCGCGGCCGCCGAGGTGACCCCCCGCTTCCGGCAGCTCGCCGCAGGCGACGTCGTGGAGAAGAGCGGCCCGCACGACGTGGTGACCGTCGCCGACCGCCGCGCCGAGGAGCAGCTCACCGTCGACCTGCCCGCCCTCCTGCCGGGCTCCGTCGTCGTGGGCGAGGAAGCGGTGCACGCCGACCCCACCACGTACGAGGCGATACGCGGCGACGCCCCCGTGTGGATCGTCGACCCCGTCGACGGGACGAGGCAGTTCGTGCACGGCGACCCCGGCTTCTGCATGCTCGTGGCCCTCGCGGTCGGCGGCGAGGTCCAGGCCTCCTGGACGTACGCACCCGTGCTCGACCAGTTCGCCGTGGCCGTGCGCGGCAAGGGCGCCTGGCTGAACGGACAGCGGCTGACCGCCGGGTCGCCCGAGCCGGGGCGGGACATCGAAGTGGCCACCTCCCACCCGGACTTCACCACCGAGGAACAGAAGCGGGCCCTGCTCGGCCTGCGCGTGGACGGCGTACGGCCGAGGCCGTGCGGGTCGGCGGGCCTGGAGTACCTCGCCGTGGCGAAGGGCGAGCTGGACGCGGTCGCGTTCTCGTGGGAGCTGGCCTGGGACCACGCGGCGGGACTGCTGCTCGTCGCCGAGGCGGGCGGCGCCGCCCTGACGCTGACGGGCGAGCGGTTCCGTACGGCCGGGGGGAACGCCCTGCCGTTCACCGCGGCACGCGACGCGGCGACGGCCCGGCGCGTGGTGGACCTCCTCACGAGCGAGCTCTGAGCGGGCGCCCGCCAAGGGATACCGCGGCGGCGGCGCTGTCAGTGCCGCCGCCTATCCTGGGCGGCAGTGGCCATCGGCTGACGAAGGAGTCCGTAGGTGCCGTCGATGCTTGATGCCGTCGTCGTGGGAGCGGGGCCGAACGGCCTGACCGCCGCCGTCGAGCTGGCCCGCCGCGGCTTCTCCGTGGCCGTCTTCGAGGCCAAAGGCACCGTGGGGGGCGGCGCGCGCACCGAAGAGCTGACGCTCCCCGGCTTCCGCCACGACCCCTGCTCGGCCGCCCACCCGCTGGGGGTCAACTCCCCGGCGTTCCGCGCCATGCCCCTGGAGCGGTACGGCTTGGAGTGGCTGCACGCCCGCCTGCCCATGGCGCACCCCTTCCCGGACGGCGGCGCCGCCGTGCTGGCCCGCTCGGTCGCCGAGACCGCCGCCTCCTTCGGGCCGCGCGACGCGGGGACGTACCGACGCCTGGTGGAGCCCTTCCTGCCGAAGTGGGACGTCCTGCTGCGGGACTTCATGTCCCTGCCGCTCAGTTCGCTGCCGCGCGATCCCGTCACCCTCGCCCGCTTCGGTCTCACGGGCCTGCCCCCGTCGACGTGGCTGATGCGCCGTTTCCGCGACGAGCGGGCCCGCACCCTGTTCGCGGGCCTCGTCGCCCACGTCATCGCGCCGCTTGACGGCATCATCACCAGCGGTGTCGGCATGGTCTTCGCGCTGGCCGCGCACGCCCGCGGCTGGCCGGTCGCCCGGGGCGGCTCCCAGTCCATCTCCGACGCCCTCACCGCGTATCTGCGGGATCTCGGCGGCTCCGTCCACACGGACTACGAGGTCAAGCGGCTCGACGACCTGCCACCCGCGCGCGCCTACGTCTTCGACACCTCGCCGGCCGCGCTCGCCCGCATCGCCGGCCTCGGCAGGACCTACGCCGGGTACCGGTACGGAGCCGGCGTCTTCAAGGTCGACTACGCCCTGGACGGCCCCGTCCCCTGGACCGCCGAGGAGGCACGGTCCGCCGGGACGGTGCAGGTCGCCGCGAGCCGAGCCGAGATCGGCGCCGCGCTGCACGCCGCCTCCCGCGAGGGACGCGCGCCGGAGCCGCCGTTCCTGATCACCGTGCAGCCCAGCGTCGTCGACCCCACCCGGGCCCCCGCGGGCAAGCACGTCTTCTGGGCGTACGGCCACGTGCCGAACGGCTGGGACGGCGACCTCACCGACGCGATCGAGCGTCAGCTGGAGCGGTTCGCGCCCGGCTTCCGCGACCGCGTCCTCGCCCGCGCCACCTCCGGCCCGCCCGAACTCGCCGCGCGCAACGCCAACTACGTGGGCGGCGACATCGCCTGCGGCTCCGCCAGCGGACTGCAACTGCTGCTGCGGCCCAAGCTCTCGCTGTCCCCGTACGCGACGAAACACCCGGCGGTCTTCCTCTGCTCCTCCGCGACACCCCCCGGCCCCGGCGTCCACGGCATGTCCGGTCACAACGCCGCCAAGGCCGTCTGGAAGCGGCTGAGGGCCGGCGGATGAATGAGGAGAAGCGCGTGGCCGTGCCCATCACCCTCGTCCTCGGCGACATCACGGCGCAGCACGCCGACGCCGTCGTCAACGCCGCCAACTCCTCGCTCCTGGGCGGCGGCGGTGTCGACGGCGCCATCCACCGGCGCGGCGGCCCCGAGATCCTCGCCGACTGCCGGCGCCTGCGCGCCTCGCACCACGGCAAAGGCCTGCCCACGGGCCAGGCCGTCGCCACCACCGCGGGCCGCCTCCACGCCACGCATGTGATCCACACCGTGGGCCCCGTATGGTCCGCCACCGAGGACCGCTCCGCGCTGCTCGCCTCCTGCCACCGCGAGGCCCTGCGCGTCGCGGCCGAGGTGGGCGCGCGCACCGTCGCCTTCCCGGCGATCTCCACGGGGGTCTACCGCTGGCCGCTCGCCGACGCCGCCCGCATCGCCGTGCGCACGGTGCGCGAGGCCGCCGACCCCGTGCTCTTCGACGAGATGCGGTTCGTGCTCTTCGACCAGGCCGCGTACGACGCGTTCGGCGAGGCACTGGCCGCCCATGACGGTTAGCGGCGCGCCGCCCTCGGCACCACAAGGTTGATGTCGGATTCTCGCCAGTCATGCCCGCGCGGATCCGCGATGCTGAGCGCATGCACACCGACACCGAGCGCTGTGTACGCGCCGTTCAGTCGAAGGACGCCCGCTTCGACGGCTGGTTCTTCACTGCCGTCGTCACCACCCGCATCTACTGCCGCCCCAGCTGCCCGGTCGTGCCGCCCAAGGCCGAGAACATGACCTTCTATCCGAGCGCCGCCGCCTGCCAGCAGGCCGGGTTCCGGGCCTGCAAGCGGTGCCGCCCGGACAGTACGCCCGGCTCGCCCGAGTGGAACCAGCGGGCCGATCTCGTCGCCCGCGCCATGCGCCTCATCGGTGACGGCGTCGTCGACCGCGAGGGCGTCCCCGGCCTCGCCGCCCGCCTCGGCTACAGCGCCCGCCAGGTCGAGCGCCAGCTCCGCGCCGAGCTGGGCGCGGGGCCGTTGGCGCTCGCCCGCGCCCAGCGGGCCCGGACCGCGCGGCTGCTCATCGAGACGACCGCCCTGCCCATGGCGGAGATCGCCTTCGCCGCCGGGTTCTCCTCGATCCGCACCTTCAACGACACGGTGTGCGAGGTCTTCGCCCTCGCCCCCGGAGAGCTCCGCGCCCGCGCGCCGAAGCAGGCCGCGGGGACGGCGCCGGCGGCCTCCGGCGCGCTCTGCCTGCGGCTGCCGTTCCGCGCCCCGCTCAACCCCGACAACCTCTTCGGGCACCTCGTCGCGACCGGCGTCCCGGGCGTCGAGGAGTGGCGTGACGGCGCGTACCGCAGGACCCTGCGCCTCCCCTACGGGCACGGCGTCGTCGCCCTCACCCCGTACCCCGACCACATCGGCTGCCGGCTGAGCCTCACCGACCCGCGTGACCTGACCGTCGCCATCAGCCGCTGCCGCCGCCTGCTCGACCTGGACGCCGATCCGGCCGCCGTCGACGCCCAGTTGCGCGACGACCCGCTGCTCGCGCCACTCGTCGACAAGGCTCCGGGACGGCGGGTGCCGCGTACCGTCGACGAGGCCGAGTTCGCCGTGCGCGCCGTCCTCGGGCAGCAGGTGTCCACGGCCGCCGCCCGCACCCACGCCGCGCGCCTCGTGGCCGCGCACGGCACACCCGTCAAGGACCCCGAGGGCCCCGAGGGCGGCCTCACCCATCTCTTCCCGGGCCCGGAGGCCCTCGCCGCGCTCGACCCCGAGGCGCTCGCCCTGCCGCGCAGCCGCCGCACCACCCTGACCACGCTCGTACGCCACCTCGCCGACGGCACTCTCCGGCTCGGTGTGGAGAGCGGCTGGGACGAGGCCCGCGCCCGGCTCGCCGAACTCCCCGGCTTCGGGCCCTGGACGATTGAGGTCATCGCGATGCGCGCGCTCGGCGACCCCGACGCCTTTCTCCCCTCCGACCTCGGCGTCCGGCGCGCCGCCCGGGAGCTGGGCCTGCCGCACACCCCCGCCGCGCTCACCGCGCGCGCCGCCGCCTGGCGGCCCTGGCGGGCGTACGCGGTGCAGTACCTGTGGGCCACCGACGACCACCCGATCAACTGCATTCCCGCGCAAAAGTAAAGGGACCTCAGCATGGAGCGACTGCACACCGTCCTCGACAGCACCTACGGGCCGCTCACCCTCGTCGCCACCGACGGCGTTCTCAGCGGTCTGTACATGTCCGACCAGCGCCACCGGCCGGCGCAGGAGACCTTCGGCGCGCGTGACCCGGCGCCCTTCGGCGAGGCGATCAGCCAGCTCGAAGCCTATTTCGCGGGGGAGCTGAAGGAGTTCGACCTGCCGCTGAGGCTCGACGGCACGCCGTTCCAGCGCACGGTCTGGGACGAGCTCCTGCGCATCCCCTACGGGGAGATCCGTACGTACGGCGAACTCGCCGAACTCCTCGGCAAGCCCGGCGCCTCCCGCGCGGTCGGCCTCGCCAACGGCAAGAACCCGATCAGCGTCATCGTCCCCTGCCACCGCGTCGTCGGCGCCAACGGCAACCTCACCGGCTACGGCGGCGGGCTCGACCGCAAGCAGCGGCTGCTGGCCTTCGAGGGCGGCGGCCTGGGAGCGGGCGGCGGCGAGGACGCCCTCTTCTGAGGCCGCGGTCCCAGGGCGGCCGAGCGCCGGGCAGCCGGGCAGCCGGGCGTCGGACAGCCGAGCGCCGGGCTCCGGGCAGCCCGGCGTCATAAAGCCCGGCACTGGGCGGCCGAGCGCCGGAAAGCCCGGCACTGGGCGGCCGGGCGCCGGGCTCCGGGCAGCCCGGCGTCATAAAGCCCGGCTCCGGGGAGCCGTCAGCCGGGCGCCGGAAAGCCGTGCCGGACAAGCGGGCGCCGGGCGTCAGCCGACCCGGTGCCCGCCCTCCAGCTCCACCGGGCCGTCCCCGCGCGCCAGCGCGTCGAGCGCCGCGGCGACCCGGCGGCCCGTCTCCTCCGGCAGCAGCTCCGCGATGCCCTCGGGGGTCACCAGCCGCCAGGACAGCAGCTCCTCCTCCTGAAGCGTGATCGACTTCAGCTGCTCCGTGTCGAGCACCCCGCCGTCGTACAGGTACGCCACCAGCGGCGGGCGCGGACGCAGCGGGCCCGGTGGCACCCAGTCCACCGCCAGCAGCCGCCCGAGCGGCACGTCGAGCCCGATCTCCTCCAGCGTCTCCCTGCGCGCACCCTGGCGCGGCGTCTCCCCGGCGTCCGACTCGACGGTCCCGCCGGGCAGCGCCCAGCCCTCGCGGTAGTTGGGCTCGACGAGCAGGACCCGGCCCCGGGCGTCCCGGAAGAGCGCGGCGGCTCCGACGAGGACGCGCGGGAGGCCCGCTACATACGTGGCGTAGTCCTGAGTGGTCATCGGGGAAGGGTAGCGCCGGACCGGCCGGGGATCCGAGCCGCACTGATCGATCATCTCTGCGGATCTGCGCCGGGAATGCACCGGTAAAGCCTGCTTTCGCGGGCGAATGTGCCGTCTCGTCGTACAGGCGGCCGTGGGCAGGGAGCCCCTCCTGCGGTTATGGTCGCAGCGGCGCGACTGCCTTGCCGCGAGCAAGGCCGGAAGCAAGGGGAACGCAAGGTGGCGGACGTTGCAGGGACGGCGGGACGCGAGCAGCGGGTGCGGCGCGAGCGCGCGCAGCACGTGCTCATCGCCGCGGACAAGTTCAAGGGTTCGCTCACGGCCGTGCAGGTGGCTGAGCGGGTGACGGCCGGGCTGCGCGCCGTGGCCCCCGAGGTGCCGGTCGAGGCGCTGCCGGTCGCCGACGGCGGCGACGGAACCGTCGCCGCGGCCGTCGCGGGCGGCTTCGAGCGCCGGGACGTCACCGTCACCGGACCGCTCGGCGACCGGGTGACGGCGGCGTACGCCCTCAAGGACGGCACCGCCGTGGTGGAGATGGCCGAGGCCTCGGGCCTCCAGCTGCTCCCCGAGGGCGTCTTCGCGCCGCTCACCGCCACGACGTACGGCTCCGGCGAGCTGATCCGCGCCGCGCTCGACGCGGGGGCCCGCACCATCGTCTTCGGCGTCGGCGGCAGCGCCACGACCGACGGCGGCGCGGGCATGCTGGCCGCGCTCGGCGCCCGCTTCCTCGACGCGGACGGCGAGCCCGTCGCGCCGGGCGGCGGTCCGCTGAAGGAGCTGGCCACCGCCGACCTGTCGGGCCTCGACCCGCGCCTGAAGGACGTCGAGATCGTGCTCGCCAGCGATGTCGACAACCCCCTGACCGGGCCGAAGGGCGCCCCGGCCGTGTACGGGCCGCAGAAGGGCGCGACCCCGGAGGACGTCGCCGCACTGGACGAGGCGCTCGCCCACTTCGCCGCGGTCCTGGAGAAGTCCGTCGGTCCCGAGGCCGCGGAGTACGCGCAGTCGCCGGGCGCGGGCGCCGCGGGCGGCATCGGGTACGGCGCGCTCGTCGGCCTCGGGGCGGGTTTCCGGCCCGGCATCGAGGTCATGCTCGACGTGCTCGGCTTCGCGCCCGCGCTGGAGCGGGCCACCCTCGTGATCACCGGCGAGGGCTCGCTCGACGAGCAGACCCTGCACGGCAAGGCGCCCGCCGGGGTGGCCGCGGCGGCCCGTGCCGCGGGCGTCGAGGTCGTCGCGGTCTGCGGGCGCCTCGCGCTGCCCGCGGAAGCCCTCGGCAGGGCGGGGATCCGGCGTGCGTACGCGTTGACCGACATCGAGCCGGACGTGGCCCGGTGCATCGCTGAGGCCGGGCCGATTCTCGAGGAGCTCGCGGCGAAGCTGGGGCGGGACTACTTGGTGTAGGGCCTGGGCGGCACTCTTCCGGAGAGCGTCGGCCGTGCTGAGGGGTGTGTGCGGGGCGCGGGTCCGTTGTGGTTGTTCGCGCGGTTCCCCGCGCCCCTTGCGGGGCGCCCCCGACAGGTCTCTCGCGCCCCCTCACCCCGGCGACAGCCTGTGCGCCTCCACCGCCAGAGCCACCTCCACCAGGTCCCGCGGCCTCGCGAGGGACCGCGACGTCAGTTGTTCCAGGCGGCGCAGGCGGTTGAAGACCGTGTTGCGGTGGCAGTAGAGCAGGCCGGCCGCCCGCCCCGCCGATCCCTCGCACGCCAGCCACGCGTCGAGGGTCTCAAGGAGGACCGCGCGGTCCGCCGGCTCCAGCGCGAGGACCTCGCCGAGCACGTCCGTGACCAGCCGCCCCGCCAGCTCCGGCTGGCTCACCACCAGCGCGGTCGGCATCCGCCGGTCCAGGCGTACGATGCCGGTCGCGTCCGGCGGGCACGTGCGCAGCGCCAGTTCCGCGAGGCGCCGCGCGTGGCCGAGGTCCGCGAGGCCGCCCACCACGGGGCTGATGCCGCCGGGACCCGGACACCGCCCGTCGAGCAGCCGGGCGAGACCGTCGAGCCCCTCGTCCGCGCCGAGCGCGACCACGCCCACCTCGCAGTCCGTCCGCATCCGCCAGACGAAGCGGAACCCCGGCCGCTGGATCTGCCGGTGGAAGGCCTCACGGCCGTCGCGCCGCTCCACGCGCAACACCACCACCGCGTACGGGCCGTGCTCGGGCAGGTCGAGCCCGGCCGCCGCGCGCGCCGCGAGGCCCGGCGCCTGCCGCCCCTCCAGAAGCGCGTCGAGCAGCGCCTGCAACTGCTCGTCGGTGCGCCGCCGCAGCTCCAGCTCGGTGGCCCGGTACGCGTCGGACGCGATCGCCGCCTGCGCGTCCACCGCCGACCACACCATCGTCGCCGAACGCATCAGGACCGCCAGCTTCTCCGGCTCCTTGCCCGCCACCCCCTCCAGCAGCGAATCCCAGACCAGGTAGCCCGCGTTGCGGTACGAGTGCACCAACAGGTCCAGCGGCAGACCCTGTTGGGCGCGGCGCCGCCCCGACTCCTCCGCGTACTCCAGGTCGCGGCGCGGTGAGGCCCGGGGCGCCGAGATCGCCTCGATGCCGATCCGCATGGCCTCCTCGGCCTCCCGCCAGTGCACGTCGTGCGGCAGCACGCGTCCGAACACCGGGGAGTACTCGGACAGTTGCCGCAGGTGCTCGTCGACCAGTTCGGGAACCCGGGGCAGCAGGGCGGTGCACGCCTCCTTGAGGAGTCGCCAGTCGTGGCCGGTGCGCGGCCGTCGGCCGTTCGTGGACCCGCTCACGGAACCCCCATCATCGCGCTCCAGGACGTCGATGGTGCGGAGCCTGCCATGGGCCGTCCCTCTCCCGCAGGCCCCTGACACGCGGTCTTGTGCGCGTGCACAACGGCGGACCGCCGCCGCTGGTCCCCCGCAGCGTTTCGCCCGCTGCCCGTGGACGGGCCGTCCCCGCGGTGCTGGGGTGAGCGCCACGCGACGGCGGACGGGCCGTGCGGGATCTGGAGGGCTGGTACGTGGGTGGTTCCGACATACGAGGTTCCGGAATGCGATATTCCGGCGGCTCCGGACTCGTCGTACGGGAGGTGTCGGCCGGCTACGGCCCCGTACGCGCCCTGCGCCGGGTCTCGCTCGACGTGCCGGACGGCACCGTCGTCGCCGTGCTCGGCGGCAACGGCGCGGGCAAGTCGACGCTGCTGCGCGCCGTCTCCCGCACCCTCGCCTTCCAGGGCGGGGCGCTCACCTCGGGCGGCATCCGCTTCGGCGGCACCCGCCTGGACGGCCTCGCGCCGGACCGTGTGGTCGCCGCCGGGGTCTCGCACGTCCCGGAAGGCAGGCAGGTTTTCGCCCGCATGACCGTCGCCGACAACCTGCGCGCCGGGGCCCTCGGCTCCACCGGGTCGCGCGCCGCCAAGGCCGACGCCCTGCGCCGCGTACACCAGTTGTTCCCGGTCCTCGCCGAGCGCGGCGCCCAGCGCGCCGGACTGCTCTCCGGCGGCGAGCAGCAGATGCTCGCCGTGGGCAGGGCGCTCATGGCCGCGCCCCGCCTGCTGCTCCTCGACGAACCCTCCCTCGGCCTCGCGCCGCTGATGGCCGCCCGTATCGCCGACACCATCCGGGAGATCAACGCCCAGGGCACCTCCGTGCTGCTCGTCGAGCAGAACGCCGCGCTCGCCCTGCGGCTCGCCTCCCACGCGTACGTCCTCGACGTCGGCGAGGTGGCCCTGTCCGGCCCCGCCGACGAACTCGCCGCCTCCGACGAGGTACGCCGCCGCTACCTCGGCGTGGTCGACCAGGACGCGGCGGCCGACGCCGGCCGAGGCCTCGGCGCGCTGCCCGCCCTGCCGCGCTGGGAGGCCGGGCGGTGACCCCGGAGTCCGTACCGCCGCTGGAGGTGCGGGAACTGACCGTCCGCTTCGCGGGGCTCACCGCTCTGGACGCCGTCAACTTCACCGTCCGCCCCGGCACGGTGCACGCCGTCATCGGACCCAACGGCGCGGGCAAGTCCACCTGCTTCAACGTCCTGTCCGGCGTCTACCGCGCCTCCGGCGGCAGCGTCCGCTTCGGGGAGCACGAGCTCACCGCCCTGCGCCCGCACGAGATCGCCGGACTCGGCGTCGCCCGCATCTTCCAGAACCTCGCCCTGCCGCCGCGCGCCACGGTCGCCGACAGCCTGCTGCTCGGCCGCCACCGCCTGACCCGCACCGGCTTCCTCGCCGCCGGGCTCCGGCTCCCCTCGGCGGCCCGCGAGGAGCGCCGGCACCGTGAACGCGTCCGCGAGATCGCCGCGTTCGTCGGCCTGGAACGCCACCTCGACCAGCCCGCGGGCTCCTTGCCCTACGGACAGCAGAAACTCGCCGAATTGGCCCGCGCCCTGTGCATGGAGCCCCGCCTGCTGCTCCTCGACGAACCCGTCGCCGGCATGACCGGCGACGAGCGGCGCCGCACGGCCGCCGTCATCGCGGGCGTCCGCGACAGCCTCGGCATCTCGATCGTCCTGGTCGAACACGACATGGGGGTGGTGATGCGGCTCGCCGACGCCGTGACCGTACTCGACTTCGGGCGCCGCATCGCCGACGGCGCCCCCGGCGACGTACAGAACGACCCGGCCGTCATCCGCGCCTACCTGGGGGAGGGGGACACCCGCCCATGACCACCTTCACCGAGCTTCTCCTCAACGGACTCTCCATGGGTTCCGTCTACGCGCTCATCGCGCTCGGCTTCGTCGTCATCTTCCGCGCCACCGAGGTGGTCAACTTCGCCCACGCCTCGCTGCTCCTCGCGGGCGGCTATCTCACCGCCTCCCTCCACGACGACCTCGGCTTCTGGCCGGCGCTGCTCGTGGGCATCGCGGGCGCGGCCGTCGTCGGGGCGGCCGTGGAGTTCCTCGTCATGCGCCGCTACCGTGGCGCCGACCACAGCGTGCTCGCCATCGTCACCATCGGCGTCGACATCCTGCTCACCACCGAGCTGACCCGGCGCCTCGGCACCGACGTGCTGCCGCTCGGCGACCCCTGGGGCGACGACGTGCTGACCCTCGGCCCGGTCTCCCTCGCCCACACCCGCATCGCCGCGTTCGTCGCGGCCGCCCTGCTCATCACCGTCTTCCTGCTGGCCTTCCGCCACACCTCCTGGGGCGTGGCCATGCGCGCCGCCGCCGAGAGCCCCGAGACCGCCGCACTGATGGGCATACGGCTCGGCCGCGTCTCCCTCGGCGCCTGGGCGGTGGCCGGAGCGCTCGCCGCCGTCGCCGCGCTGTTCCTCACCGTCTTCCCGACCCCCGGCCTGGAGCGCGCCACCTCGCTGGCCGCCCTGAAGGCGTTCCCCGCCGCGATCCTCGGCGGCCTCGACTCCACCACGGGCGCCCTGGTCGGCGGCCTCGTCGTCGGCGTCACCGAGTCCCTCGCCACCGGCTACCAGAGCGAACTGACGTTCCTCGGGCGCGGCCTCGGGGACCTCGCCCCCTACCTCGTCATGACCGTGATCCTGCTGATCCGGCCCGCCGGGCTCTTCGGCACGAAGGAGCTCGCCCGTGTCTGACATCCGCCGCACATGCGTCTGGACCGCCGCGGCCGCGGTGCTGCTCGCCCTCCCCTTCTACCTCGACCGCTTCTGGCTCCAGGCGGGCCTCTTCGCGATGGCCGCCGCGATCGGCGCCATCGGCATCAACCTCCTCACCGGCACCACCGGCCAGCTCTCCATGGGCCACGCCTTCTTCCTCGCCGTCGGGGCGTACGGCTACTGCGCCCTCGCCGGGGACGGCGGCGACGGCCTGACCGGGCTCGGGCTGCCGACCTGGCTCGCCGCCGCGCTCGCGGTGGCCCTCGCCGGGCTCGCGGGCGGCCTCTTCAGCCCCATCGCCGGGCGGTTGCGCGGCGCCTACCTCGGCATCGCCACCCTCGCCCTGATCTTCATCGGACAGCACGTGCTGTTCAACGCCCACGACCTGACCGGCGGTTCCAACGGACGTGACGTGCCGCCGCTGAGCCTCTTCGGCCTCACCTTCGACGAGCGCGAGGCCGTCGTCGCCGCCGTGCCGTTCGGCGCCGCGGAGAAGCTCTGGTACGCCGGTCTCCTGCTGCTCCTGGCCTGCGGACTCTTCGCCCGGGGTGTGCTGCGCGGCCGTCCGGGGCGCGCCATGAACGCGATCCGCGACCACCGCGTCGCCGCCGGGGTCATCGGGGTGCCGGTGGCCCGCTACCGCGCCGGGGTCTTCGTCCTGTCGTCGATGTACGCGGGCCTCGCCGGGGTGCTGCTGGCCCTGGTCTTCCAGCGCACGGTGCCGGACTACTTCGGCATGACGCTCTCCCTGGAGTACCTCGCCATGATCGTCATCGGCGGCCTCGGCTCGGTCTCCGGGGCCGTCGCGGGCGCGGCCCTCGTCTCCCTCCTGCCGCAGCTGCTGACCCGGTACAGCGACGCGCTGCCGCTCGTCTCGGCGCCGGGCACGGGCGGGATCGCACCGGGCGAGGCGTCCCGGTACCTGTACGGCGCCGCCGTCGTCGCGGTGGTGCTCTTCCTGCCCGGCGGCCTGGTGAGGATCACCGCCCGGCGCAGCAAACCCACTCCAGGCACCGCACGTACTCCAGGCACTCCAGGGGAGACAGCATGAACGCAACCACCAGGGCCACGGCGGCCGCCACCGTTCTCGCCGCGCTGCTCGCGCTCACCGCGTGCAGCTCCAAGGCGACCGACGGCGACACCGGCGGCGAGAAGAACGCGGAAGGCGTGAAGACCGGCGAGGGCGTCTCCGGCAAGACCATCAGCCTCGGCGTGCTCACCGACATGACCGGCGTCTACGCCACCCTCGGCAAGAGCGTCACCCAGGCCCAGCAGCTCTACGTCGACCGGACCAATGCCGACGGCGGCATCTGCGGCCACCGGCTGAAGCTCACCGTCCGCGACCACGGCTACGACCCGCAGAAGGCCGTCGCCGCGTACACGGAGCTGGAGCCCGAGGTCCTCGGCTTCGCCCAGTTCATCGGCTCGCCCTTCGTGGCCGCCGTCAAGCAGCGCGTCGACGGCGACAAGGGCCTGGTCCTGCCCCAGGCCTGGTCGGCGAACCTGCTGGGCAGCCCGTACGTGCGGGTGATCGGATCGACGTACGACCTGGAGACGATCAACGCGATCGACTTCCTGATGAAGGAGAAGGGCCTCAAGAAGGGCGACAAGCTCGGTCACGTCTACTTCGAGGGCGACTACGGCGAGAGCGCCCTGAAGGGCTCGAAGCACATGGCGGCGAAGGCGGGCCTCACGGTCGTCGAACAGAAGATCAAGCCGACGGACAACGACATGACCGCGCAGGTCTCCGCCCTGAAGAAGGCCGGCGTCAAGGGTGTCGTGATCAGCGCGGGCCCCCGTCAGGCCGCCTCCCTGGTCGGTGTCGCCGCGGCCGGCCGCTTCGACGTCCCGGTCATCGGCAACAACTCCGCGTTCGCCCCGCAGCTCCTCGCCACCCAGGCGGGCCCCGCCCTGGAGAAGAACTACTACGTGGCCTCGCCGACGCTGCCGATCGGCGCGGACACGGCGGCGGCCGAGAAGCTCGTCGCCGCCTACAAGAAGGCCCACCCGAAGGACTCGCTGGACAACGGCGTGGTGGCGGGCTGGACCGCGGCCTCCGTCTTCGGTGAGGCACTGAAGAAGGCCTGCGAGGACAAGGACCTCACGCGGGACGGCGTCGGCAAGGCCCTGCTGACCCTCGACGCCTTCGACTCCGGCTTCGGCGTCCGCCAGGACTTCACCGACCCGAAGGCACCCTCCTCCAGGGAGAGCGTGATCCTGCGGCCGGACAAGGGGGCGACGGGCGGCATGAAGGTGGTCCGGGAGCCGGGCGCGGCCCAGGCGGCGCGCGGCTACACGGCCGGAAGCTGACGGCATGCGAAAGGGGCCCGAACCGAATGGTTCGGGCCCCTGAAGTCGGGTACAGACGCTACGGCAGCTGCGCGGCGCGGGCCTCGCGCCGGTTGCCCCGGAAGTTGTTCACCCGGCGGGCGGTGGCGAACAGGGGGATCACCGCGCCGAGGACCGCCTGGAGGGCACAGCCGGTCTGGAGGAGCAGCTGGCCGCCCGGCGCGTCGAACGCCCAGGCCGCGAGGAGCCCCATGGCCGCCACGATCCACGCGAGCATGGCCACCGCGAGGGGGCCGCGCGGCTTCGGGTACTCGACGCGGCTGACCATGAGCCAGGCCGTGCCGAGGATCGCCAGGAGCGTCGCCACGAACGGCAGCTCCAGGAGCACGATCGAGACGACCGTGAGCGCCCCGAAGGGCGAGGGCATGCCCTGGAAGGTGCCGTCCTTCACCGTCACACAACTGAACCGCGCGAGCCGCAGCACCACCGCCAGCAGCACGACGATCGCGCCCACCGCGGCCACCCGCTGGTGCGCGTCGTCCGCGACCATGCCGTAGACCAGGACGAAGTACGCCGGCGCCAGGCCGAAGCTGATCAGGTCCGAGAGGTTGTCCAGCTCGGCGCCCATCGGCGAGGACCGCAGCTTGCGCGCCACGAGCCCGTCGAAGAGGTCGAAGACGGCCGCGCAGAGCATCAGGATCACGGCGGTCGCCGCGGAGTGCCGCGCCATGCCGCTCTCCGTGCTGCCCTGGAGGTACGGCGTGAGGATGCCCGTGGTGGTGAAGTACACCGCCATGAACCCGCACGTGGCGTTACCGAGCGTGAGGGTGTCCGCTATTGAGAGGCGCAACGAGAGAGGCATCTCCTCGTCGGCCTCGTCCTCCAGGGCCTCGGGCACCCAGCCCGCCTGTGTCTCAGGATCAACCACGGTCAATGCGAGTCACCCCTGCCACGGTCTTCTGACCGACCTCGACGTCCACCTCGACACCTTCGGGGAGGTAGATGTCGACACGCGAACCGAAGCGGATCAGGCCGATCCGCTCGCCCTGCTCCACCTTCGTGCCCTGCGGCACGTACGGCACGATGCGCCGTGCGACCGCGCCCGCGATCTGGATCATCTCGATGTCGCCGAGCTCGGTGTCGAAGTGCCAGACAACGCGTTCGTTGTCCTCGCTCTCCTTGTTGAACGCCGGGACGAACCCGCCGGGGATGTGCTCCACGGACGTCACCGTGCCCGCGAGGGGCGCGCGGTTGACGTGGACATTCAACGGGCTCATGAAGATGGCGACGCGGGTCCGCCCGTCCTTCCACGGCATGATGCTCTGCACCACGCCGTCGGCGGGGGAGATGACCCTGCCCTGAGCGATCTCACGCTCGGGGTCGCGGAAGAACCACAGCATTCCCGCCGCGAGAGCGGTGGCGGGGACGGCGACGGCCGCGGCACCCTTGGAACGGCGCGCGCGGGCGAGGCTGAGTGCCGCGGTGGCGACGGTCGGCAGGAGCCACGGCGATGCTCCGCGAGCAAGGCGTCCCGTGAGAATGCCGTCGCGTGGTGCAGAGGTTTGGCTGTGGGGCATGGATGACCTTCGTAGCGGATGATGCCGCGCGGTGATACGGGGGACGGCGGCTTTCTCCGGATGCTATCGGTTGCGGGCCACAACTGGGCAAGCCAGGAAGCCGAGTCGGCGGCCGAAGAGTGTTGACAGGGTGTGATCTTCTTCGCGAAGAAAATACCCCAAACCGGGCATCTAGCCCTGGAACCGATACTCTTCGAGCAGTCGACGACCAATGATCATTTTCTGGATCTCGGCGGTACCTTCACCGATCAGCAGCATCGGAGCCTCCCTGTAGAGGCGCTCGATCTCGTACTCCTTCGAGAAGCCGTAACCGCCGTGAATCCTGAACGCGTCCTCGACGACTTCCTTGCAGTACTCGGAGGCGAGGTACTTCGCCATCCCTGCTTCGAGGTCGTTTCGCTCCCCGGAGTCCTTTTTGCGTGCTGCGTTGACCATCATCGCATGAGCGGCCTCGACCTTGGTAGCCATCTCGGCCAACTTGAACTGGATCGCCTGGTGCTGGGCGATCGGCTTGCCGAAAGTGTGGCGTTGCTGGGCATAGGAGACGCCGAGCTCGAAGGCACGCTGCGCGACACCGCAGCCACGCGCCGCGACGTTCACGCGGCCCACTTCGACACCGTCCATCATTTGGTAAAACCCGCGGCCGGTGACCCCGCCGAGCACGCGATTGGCCGGAATTCGCAGGTCGTCCATGATGAGCTCGGTGGTGTCGACCCCCTTGTAGCCCATCTTGTCGATCTTGCCGGGGATGGTCAGGCCGGGGCGGACCTCGCCGAAGCCCGGCTCCTTCTCCACGAGGAACGTCGTCATCGACTTGTGGGGGGCGGTGCCCTCAGGGTGTCCTTCGTCACTCCGGCACAGAACGGCCACCAAAGTGGACGTACCGCCGTTCGTGAGCCACATCTTCTGGCCGTTCAGGACGTACTCGTCGCCGTCCTTCACGCCCTTGGACGTGATGGCCGACACATCGGAGCCGAGCCCCGGCTCCGACATCGAGAACGCGCCGCGCACCTCGCCGGCCGCCATCCGCGGCAGGAAGGTCTCCTTCTGCTCCTGCGTGCCGTGCTGCTTGAGCATGTAGGCGACGATGAAGTGGGTGTTGATGATGCCGGAGACCGACATCCAGCCGCGCGCTATCTCCTCGACGCACAGCGCGTACGTGAGCAGCGACTCGCCCAGGCCGCCGTACTCCTCCGGGATCATCAGGCCGAACAGGCCCAACTCCTTGAGGCCGTCGACGATCGCCTGCGGGTACTCGTCGCGGTGTTCGAGCCCGGTGGCGACCGGGATGATCTCCTTGTCCACGAAGTCCCGGACGGTGGACAGGATCTCCTGCTGGACGTCGGTGAGACCGGCGGTCTGCGCGAGTCGGCTCATGGCTGCTTCTCCGTGCTCTCGGCGCTCTTGGAAGGGGTGTTCAGCTCCGGGCGGCCGGGCTGCTCGCCGCCGCGCTCCTTGATGTACGTCTCGGTGGGCACCATCACCTTGCGGCGGAACAAACAGACCAGGGTGCCGTCCTGCTTGTAGCCCTTGGTCTCCACGTAGACGATCCCGCGGTCGCTCTTGGACTTCGAGGGCGTCTTGTCCAGGACCGTCGTCTCGCCGTAGATCGTGTCGCCGTGGAAGGTCGGCGCCACGTGCTTGAGCGACTCGACCTCCAGGTTGGCGATCGCCTTGCCGGAGACGTCCGGCACCGACATGCCGAGGAGCAGCGAGTAGATGTAGTTGCCCACGACGACGTTCTTCCCGAAGTCCGTCGTCTTCTCCGCATAGTTGCTGTCCATGTGGAGGGGGTGGTGGTTCATGGTGAGCAGGCAGAAGAGGTGGTCGTCGTACTCGGTGACCGTCTTCCCGGGCCAGTGCTTGTACACGGCGCCGACTTCGAACTCTTCGTAGGTGCGGCCGAACTGCATGTGTCTTACGCCTCCGGGGCCTCGAACGTGGAGGTGCGGGTCATGCCGGCGGCACGCCCCTTGCCCGAGATGACCAGCGCCATCTTCCGGCTGGCCTCGTCGATCATCTCGTCGCCGAGCATCGCCGAGCCCTTCTTGCCGCCCGCCTCGGACGTGTAGTACTCGTACGCGTCCAGGATCAGCTCGGCGTGGTCGAAGTCCTCCTGCGAGGGCGAGAAGACCTCGTTGGCGGCCTCCACCTGGCCGGGGTGCAGCACCCACTTGCCGTCGAAGCCGAGCGCGGCGGCGCGGTTCGCGACCTCGCGGTAGCCGTCGACGTTCTTGATCTGGAGGTAGGGGCCGTCGATCGCCTGGAGGTTGTTGGCGCGGGCCGCCATCAGGATCTTCATCAGGATGAAGTGGTAGGCGTCGGCCGGGTAGCCGGGCGGCTGCTCGCCGACGACCAGGGACTTCATGTTGATGGAGGCCATGAAGTCGGCCGGGCCGAAGATGATCGTCTCGACGCGCGGGGAGGCCTCGGCGATGGCGTTGACGTTGTTGAGGCCGCGCGCGTTCTCGATCTGCGCCTCGATGCCGATCTTGCCGGCCTCGAAGCCCATGGTCTTCTCGATCTGGGTGAGGAGGAGGTCGAGCGCCACCACCTGATCGGCCGTCTGCACCTTCGGCAGCATGATGCAGTCGAGGTTCTGGCCCGCGCCCTCGACGACGGTCACCACGTCGCGGTACGTCCACTCGGTCGTCCAGTCGTTGACGCGCACGACCCGCGTCTTGCCCGTCCAGTCGCCCTCGTTGAGGAACTTGACGATGGTGTGCCGGGCCTCCGGCTTCGCGAGCGGCGCGCAGGCGTCCTCCAGGTCGAGGAAGACCTGGTCGGCGGGGAGCCCCTGGGCCTTCTCCAGGAAGCGGGGGTTCGAGCCGGGGACCGCCAGACACGAGCGGCGGGGGCGGAGCCGGTTCACGGGCTGGGTCATGCGGGGACCTCCAGAGGGTCGAGCTTGTTCGCTTTCCGGATCTCGTCGACGATACGGCCGATGATCTCCGTGATGCCGAAGTCCTTGGGGGTGAAGACGGCGGCCACGCCCGCCGCCCGCAGGTCCTCGGCGTCACTGTTGGGGATGATGCCTCCCGCGATCACGGGAATGTCGTGGGCGCCCGCCTCGCGCAGGCGCACCAGGACGTCGGGCACGAGCTCGGCGTGCGAGCCGGAGAGGATCGACAGGCCCACCGCGTGCACGTCCTCGGCGAGCGCCGCGTCGACGATCTGTTCGGGCGTCAGCCTGATCCCCTGGTAGACCACCTCGAAGCCGGCGTCACGCGCGCGCACCGCGATCTGCTCGGCGCCGTTGGAGTGCCCGTCGAGGCCGGGCTTGCCGACCAGGAAGCGGAGCTTGCCGGTGCCGAGGTCGGCGGCCGTCTTGGCGACCTTGTCGCGGACCAGGGCGAGCGGTGTGCCCTCCTCCGCGGTGACGGCCACGGGGGCGCTGGAGACGCCCGTGGGCGCCCGGTACTCGCCGAAGACCTCCCGCAGGGCGCCCGCCCACTCGCCGGTCGTCACACCGGCGCGTGCGCACTCCAGGGTGGCCTCCATGAGGTTGCCCGTGCCCGCGGCGACTTCCTTGAGCCGCTCCAGGGCCTTGCAGGGGCGCGGGTGGTTGAACGGCGGCTGGTAGCGGTTGTCGCGCCAGTCCTTCAGGGCGCTCACCACGCGCGCCTCGACCGCCGGGTCGACCGTCATGATCGCCGCGTCCAGGTCCGCGGTGAGCGGGCTCGGCTCGGTCGACTCGTACGAGTTCACGCCGACTATCTTCTCCTCGCCGGACTCGATGCGCGCCCGGCGCTCGGCGTGCGAGGAGACGAGCCGCGACTTCAGATAGCCGGACTCCACGGCGGCCATCGCACCGCCCATCTGTTCGATCCGGTCCATCTCGGCGAGGGACTCCTCGACCAGGGACGCCACCTTGGCCTCGACGACGTGCGAGCCGTCGAAGATGTCCTCGTACTCCAGCAGGTCGCTCTCGTGTGCGAGGACCTGCTGGATGCGCAGGGACCACTGCTGGTCCCACGGGCGCGGCAGCCCCAGCGCCTCGTTCCAGGCCGGAAGCTGCACGGCACGCGCGCGTGCGTCCTTGGAGAGCGTGACGGCCAGCATTTCGAGCACGATCCGCTGGACGTTGTTCTCCGGCTGCGCCTCCGTCAGACCCAGCGAGTTGACCTGCACGCCGTAGCGGAAGCGGCGCTGCTTGGGGTCCTCGATGCCGTACCGCTCGCGCGTGACCTGATCCCAGATCCGCCCGAACGCCCGCATCTTGCACATCTCCTCGATGAAGCGGACGCCCGCGTTCACGAAGAAGGAGATGCGGGCCACGACGTCCCCGAACTTCTCCTCGGGGACCTGCCCCGAGTCGCGTACGGCATCGAGGACCGCGATGGCGGTGGACATCGCGTACGCGATCTCCTGGACCGGTGTGGCCCCCGCCTCCTGGAGGTGGTAGCTGCAGATGTTGATGGGGTTCCACTTGGGGATGTGGGCCACCGTGTACGTGATCATGTCGGTGGTCAGCCGCAGCGACGGGACCGGCGGGAAGACGTGCGTCCCGCGCGAGAGGTACTCCTTGACGATGTCGTTCTGCGTCGTCCCCTGGAGCTTGGTGATGTCCGCGCCCTGCTCCTCCGCGACCACCTGGTAGAGCGCCAGAAGCCACATGGCGGTGGCGTTGATCGTCATCGAGGTGTTCATCTGCTCCAGGGGGATGTCCTGGAACAGCCGTCGCATGTCGCCGAGGTGCGAGACCGGGACGCCGACCCGGCCGACCTCACCCCGGGCGAGGATGTGGTCGGGGTCGTAGCCGGTCTGGGTGGGCAGGTCGAAGGCGACCGAGAGGCCCGTCTGCCCCTTGGCGAGGTTGCGCCGGTACAGCTCGTTGGACGCCTCCGCCGTGGAATGACCGGCGTACGTCCGCATGAGCCACGGCCGGTCCTTCTGGCGCTCTGTCATGTCCCGCTGCTCCTTAGGGGGTTCAGACGTTGCGGAAGCGGTTGATGGCGTCGATGTGCTGGGCCCGCTTCTCCGGGTCGCGGACGCCGAGGCCCTCCTGGGGCGCGAGGGCGAGGACGCCGACCTTGCCCTGGTGGAGGTTGCGGTGGACGTCGTAGGCGGCCTGGCCGGTGTCCTCCAGGGAGTACACCTTCGAGAGCGTCGGGTGGATCTTGCCCTTGGCGATCAGGCGGTTGGCCTCCCACGCCTCGCGGTAGTTGGCGAAGTGGGAGCCGATGATGCGCTTCAGGGACATCCACAGGTAGCGGTTGTCGTACTCGTGCATGTAGCCCGAGGTCGAGGCGCAGGTGGTGATGGTGCCGCCCTTGCGCGTGACGTACACGGAAGCGCCGAAGGTCTCGCGGCCGGGGTGCTCGAAGACGATGTCGATGTCCTCGCCGCCGGTCAGCTCGCGGATGCGCTTGCCGAAGCGCTTCCACTCCTTGGGGTCCTGGGTGCGCTCGTCCTTCCAGAACTTGTAGCCCTCGGCGTTGCGGTCGATGATCGCGTCGGCGCCCATGGCGCGGCAGATCTCGGCCTTCTGGGGGCTGGAGACGACGCAGATGGGGTTGGCGCCGCCGGCGAGGGCGAACTGGGTCGCGTAGCTGCCGAGGCCGCCGCTGGCTCCCCAGATCAGGACGTTGTCGCCCTGCTTCATGGCGGCGCCGTTGCGCGAGACGAGCTGGCGGTAGGCGGTGGAGTTCACCAGGCCGGGCGAGGCGGCCTCCTCCCAGCTCAGGTGGTCCGGCTTCGGCATCAGCTGGTTGGACTTGACGAGCGCGATCTCGGCGAGGCCGCCGAAGTTGGTCTCGAAGCCCCAGATGCGCTGCTCGGGGTCGAGCATCGTGTCGTTGTGGCCGTCGGAGGACTCCAGTTCGACGCTCAGGCAGTGCGCGACGACCTCGTCACCGGGCTTCCAGGAGTTCACGCCGGGGCCGGTGCGCAGCACGACGCCCGCCAGGTCGGAGCCGATGATGTGGTACGGCAGGTCGTGGCGCTTGGTGAGCTCGCTGAGCCGGCCGTAGCGCTCCAGGAAGCTGAAGGTGGAGACCGGCTCGAAGATCGAGGTCCACACGGAGTTGTAGTTCACCGAGGAGGCCATGACGGCCACCAGGGCCTCGCCCGGGCCGAGTTCGGGGACCGGCACGTCGTCGAGGTGGATCGACTTGCGCGGGTCCTTGTCGCGCGTCTCCAGGCCCGCGAACATCTCCGTCTCGTCCTTGTGCACGGTGATCGCGCGGTACGAGTCGGGGAGGGGCAGAGCGGCGAAGTCGGCGGACTGTGCGTCCTGCGACTGGATCGCGTCCAGGATTTCCTTCACGGTGTTGCCTCCGGCTAAGAAGCGGTCTGGGGAGAACGCTGCTCGACGTTTCGTGGGGTGCTGGCGGGGCTTTGGAGGTGTGCCGTCGGTTCGGCCAAGGGGTGGAGCTCGGCAACGCCTTGGTGGGGCGTGAGAGGTGCCTGTGACGCAGGCGTCCGGACGCGCAAGCCGTGGCTTGAGGGGACAGCCGGCGTGCGGATGATCTCTGCACGCCGGCCGCCCGGACAACATCAACGTATGGCACCGCGTGCCAGTCGGCAAGACACTGGGTGCCAGTATTTTTTGACCGATGATCGATCAGTGCAGGTCAGAGGGGTGCAGGGCATGACGGAGGGGGTGCTACCGGTCGGTAGCACCCCCTCGAAAGCCGAGGACGAAAAGGGCGGAACGGGCTAAGACGCCCGCTCTCGGAGGGCCTTCTCGATGGTCCGCATGACCTCGTCCAACGGGGCGTCCGTGCGGGCCACCGTGACCAGGACCTCCCCCTGGGCGGACACCGTCGCCGGGGCCGCCGCGGGCAGCGTGTCGCGGCCCGCGCCGATCCCCGTGCCGAACGTGCGCCGCACGATCGCGAAGGCGTGGTCCAGCTGCGTCTCCACGTCGCCCTGGCCGCCGGCCCGCAGCCAGCGCCGCAAAACGTGGTTGTGGGCGGTGACCACCGCGGAGGCGGCGACCTCGGCGAGCAGCGGGTCGTCGTTGCCGTCGTGGTGGGCGTGCTCGTCGAAATGGCCCAGGAGATAGCGGGTGAAGAGCCGTTCGTAACGGGCCACCGAGGCGATCTCGCGCTCCCGCAGCGTCGGGACCTCGCGGGTGAGGCGGTAGCGCTCCACGGAGACCGCGGGGGAGGCCGCGTACATCTTCATGACCTCCTTGATGCCGCGGCACACCGTGTCCAGCGGGTGCTCGTGCGGGGGAGCGGCGTTGAGCACCGCCTCCGCGCGGATCAGGGTGTCGTCGTGGTCCGGGAAGATCGCCTCTTCCTTGGAGCGGAAGTGCCGGAAGAAGGTCCGGCGGGCGACCCCGGCCTGCGCGGCGATCTCGTCGACCGTCGTCGCCTCGTACCCCTTGGACGCGAAGAGCTCCATGGCCGCCGCCGCCAGCTCCCGGCGCATCTTGAGCCGCTGGGCGGCGGCGCGGCTGCCCGCGGCGCTCTCCGGGGCGTCGGGCGTGGCGGGCGTGCGTGCGGACTTGGCGGCCTTGGACATGCCATGAACGTACTGCATATGCGCGGCGCGGTGCCTCCGCGGGACGGGGCTGCCCGGAGGCCCGAGCAGCCCGCCCCAGTCCGCCCGCGTCCCCCGGCGCTCCCCGGCCGGCTCAGCGCCGGGCATATTCGCGGAAGCCGCGGCCCGTCTTGCGGCCGAGGCAGCCCGCGGCCACCAGGTGTTCGAGCAGCGGCGCCGGGGCCAGGCCCGGGTCGCGGAACTCGCGGTGCAGCACCTTCTCGATGGCCAGCGAGACGTCCAGGCCGACGACGTCCAGGAGCTCGAAGGGGCCCATGGGGTAGCCGCCGCCGAGCTTCATCGCGGCGTCGATGTCGTCGAGCGTCGCGTAGTGCTCCTGGACCATCTTGATCGCGTTGTTGAGGTACGGGAACAGCAGCGCGTTCACGATGAACCCGGCGCGGTCGCCGCAGTCCACCGGGTGCTTGCGGATGGTCGCGCAGACCTCGCGGGCGGTGGCGTGCACGTCGTCGGCGGTCAGCACGGTGCGGACCACCTCGACGAGCTTCATCGCCGGGGCCGGGTTGAAGAAGTGCAGGCCGATCACCTCGCGCGGGCGCGTGGTGGCGCGGGCGCAGGCCACCACCGGCAGCGAGGAGGTGGTGGTCGCCAGGATCGCGCCCGGCTTGCAGACCTTGTCGAGCGTCGCGAAGAGCTGCTGCTTGATCTCCAGGTCCTCGGCGACGGCCTCCAAGGCCAGGTCGACGTCGGCGAACGCCTCGTACGATCCGGCCGGAGTGATCCGCTCCAGTGTCTGCGCGGCGGCCTCCGCCGTCAGCCGGCCCTTGTCGACGGAGCGCGCGAGCGACTTGCCGATGCGGGCCTTGGCGATCTGGGCCTTCTCGTCGGTGCGGGCGGCCAGGACCACGTCGTAACCGGCCTTGGCGAAGACCTCCGCGATGCCGGACGCCATCGTCCCCGAGCCGGCGACACCCACGGAGCGGACGGTACGTCCCTGGGTGCGCCGCTCGCCCTCCAGCGGGGTCAGCGCGTCGGGCACCACGTCCGCGCTGCCCGGCGCGGCGTACGTGTAGAAGCCGCGGCCCGACTTGCGGCCGGTCAGGCCCGCCTCGCTGAGCTGCTTGAGGATCGGCGCGGGCGCGTGCAGCCGGTCGTGCGACTCGGCGTACATGGCCTCGAGGACCGTGCGCGCGGTGTCCACGCCGATGAGGTCGAGCAGCGCGAGCGGGCCCATCGGCAGGCCGCAGCCCAGCCTCATCGCGGCGTCGATGTCCTCGCGGGAGGCGTACTTCGCCTCGTACATCGCGGCGGCCTGGTTGAGGTAGCCGAAGAGCAGCCCGTCGGCGACGAAGCCGGGGCGGTCGCCGACCGCGATGGGCTCCTTGCCGAGGGCCTGCGCCAGCTCGGTGACGGTGGCGACGGCGGCGGGCGAGGTCAGCACGGACGAGACGACCTCGACGAGCTTCATGGCGGGCGCCGGGTTGAAGAAGTGCAGGCCCAACAGCCGCTCGGGGTGGGCCGATTCGGCGGCGAGACGGGTCACGGACAGTGCGTTGGTGCCGGTCGCGATGATCGTGTCGGGGCGCACGACGCCGTCGAGTTCACGGATGATCTGCTGCTTGATCTCGTACGACTCCGGGGCGACCTCGATGACCAGGTCGGCGTCGGCGGCGGCCCGCAGGTCGGTGAAGGTGCGGAAGCGGGCGAGGACGTCGCGCCGCTCCTCGTCGGTGAGCTTCTCGCGGCGCACGGCGCGGGCGGTGGCGGCCTCCAGGGACGTGACGGCCTGCGTGGCCGCCGCCTGGCTGATGTCGATGCCGATGACCTCGCGGCCCGCGCGGGCCAGGACCTCGGCGATTCCGGTGCCCATGGTGCCGAGACCGATGACGGCGACCGTGTGCGGGGAGCCGCCGTTCAGGGAGGTGTCGTTCAAGGGAGCGTCCATGCGTGGACTCCAGGAGGAGAGTGACGACTGAGGGCCGCACGCGGACACGGTGGCTGTCGCGGCGTGCGGGGTCGGGGAGGTGTCGTGTTCCGGGCGGCGCAGAGTCCACGCCCGGTGAGAGGCCGGCCGGCCCTGTCCCGGGGCCGTGCCGTAACTGGATACCGGGGCACCTGAGATGCCCGGCGGTATCCGGGGTACCGAACCGACTGACACCCACGGCGGCTGCGTCACCAGGCCGTCGTGAGGACGTGCTCACGGGGAGTGTGCCCCGCTCAGATGAGATTAACCGCCGGGTAACGAGCGCGCCAGCCCCCGTGGATCCCGGATCCCTGTGATCTACGTCGCGACCGCCGGGCAAGGCTTAGGCTCGCGGTCATGGATGAGGAGTTGCGGACGGTGACCGGGCGTTTACGGGCCGAGGCGGGTGCCTCGCGGGAGTACGAGGAGCTGGCCGCCACCAGTGATCTCGACGAGCTGGCCGAGGTCCTGGTCTCTCCCGGCCGGCCGCTGTGGGCGCGGGAGCTGGCGGCGTTCCGGCTCGGTGTCGCCGGCGACCGCAGGGCCTTCGAGTCGCTCGTCCTGCTCCTCAACCACCGGGATCCGCCGCGGTGCGCGGCGGCGGCGTACGCGCTGGCGCGGCTCGGCGACCCGCGGACCGCCCGCGCGGCGGCGGCCCTCGCGACGAACGAACTCCGCGTCGCCTACGCCCTGCATCCCGTGCGGCTGCTGACGGAGCTGCGCGCCCCGGAGTCGGTGCCCGCCCTGATCACCACCCTGCGCCGACGGCTCGCCCCGCACGACCCCTTCGGCAAGATCGCGCTCGCCTGCGTGGAGGGCTTGGGCGCCCTGGGCGACGCGCGGGCCCGCCCGGTCCTGACGGAGGCAGGCGCCCACCCCCGCCTCGCGGCAGCGGCGGCGGCGGCGCTGGCGCGGCTGCCGGAGTGAGGTGGGGCGGGGCGGGGTTCAGTTCGTGCGGGTCGTTCAGCGGTCTGCGGTGGGCGGGAGCTGGGCGCGCAGTTCGCTGCCCCCTGGACACACGGCCGCAGGCGGCTACTCGCCCACCACCGCGAACGCCTCGATCTCCATCAGGAACTCCGGGGCCACCAGCGAGGCGACCTGTACCGCCGAGGACGCGGGGAGCCGGTCGGAGTCCAGGAAGGCGTCCCGTGCCGCGCGGACGGCCGGCAGGTGCGCCATGTCCGTCACGAAGTACGTCAGCTTCACCACGTCGTCGAAGGTGGCGCCCGCCGCCGCGAGGCAGCGCCGCAGGTTCTCGAACACCTGCCGGGCCTGCGCCGCCGCGTCGCCCTCGCCGACCAGCTCGCCGTCCTCGTCCAGGGCCAACTGGCCGGAGACCGCTATGAAGCGGCCCGTCCCCATGACGACGTGCGTGTACGCGGTGGCGGGGGCGACGCCCTCGGGGGCGCTGATGCGGGTCAGTCGGCTCATGCCCCCATGGTGGACCACGGCACTGACAACGCCCCGCGCCCGGAGGTGCCTTGACGGGCGCGTGACGGCTTCGGGTCGGGCGGCGCCGCGCACTCCGCGTCCGCCTCACCGCTGCCGGAGGGCGCCTCGCCGGTCGCCAGGTACGCCGCCAAGTGCCGGTCCAGGCAGGCGTTGCCGCGCAACGTGACGCCGTGGTTGCCGCCGCCCCGCTCGACCACCAGGCGGGAACCGCGCAGCTTGCGGTGCATGGTGACGGCGCCGTCGTACGGAGTGGCCGGGTCGCCGGTCGACTGGAAGAGCAGGACCGGGCCCAGCGCGGAGTTGGAGACGTCCGGCGGGCTGAGGCGGTGCGTGGGCCAGAACGCGCACGGCGCGTTGTACCAGGCGTTGTTCCAGGTGGCGAACGGTGCTGTGGCGTGGACCCGCGCGTGGTCCTCGCGCCAGGTCCGCCAGTCGCGCGGCCACTGCGCGTCCCTGCACTGCACGGCCGCGTAGACGCTGTACGTGTTCTCGCCCGAGGTGCCGCTCGCACCGAAGGTCTCGTACGCCTTCAGGAGCGGGGCGGTGTCCTCGCCGTTCGCGTACGCCGCGAAGGCGGCGGCCAGGTGCGGCCAGTAGCGGTTGGTGTAGCCGCCGGGGAGGAAGGTGTCCTCCAGCTCGGCGGCGCCCACCTTGCCGCCCGCGGGCCGCTCGGCCAGCGCGCGCCGCATCGCGTACCACTGTGCCTCGACCTTCGCGGGATCCTTGCCGAGGCCGTACGCGGAGTCGTGCCGGGCGATCCAGGCCATGAAGGCCTTGTGGCGGGCGTCGAAGGCCTGGTTCTGCCGGAGGTTGGCGGCGTACCACACCCTCGTCGGGTCGACCACGGAGTCGAGCGCCATGCGGCGCACGCGGTGCGGGTGGAGCTTGCCGTAGACGGCGCCGAGATACGTGCCGTACGAGTAGCCGAGATAGCTCAGGCGCGGCGCGCCGAGGGCCGCGCGGATGGCGTCCATGTCCCGGGCCGTGCTCACCGTGTCGATGAACGGCAGCACCGCCGCGTACTTCGCGGCGCACGCCCGGGCGAAGGCGCGTGCCCGGTCGAGGTTGGCCCGCTCCAGGGCGGGCGTGTCCGGGACGCTGGCCGGCCGCACCGGGGTGGAGTGCCCTGGGCGGCAGTTGAGGGCGGGCTCGCTCCTTCCGACGCCGCGCGGGTCGAAGCCGATGATGTCGTACTGTGCCGCCACCTCCTTCGGCAGCGCCTTCGCCACGGTCCCGGCCATGGTCAGCCCACTGCCGCCCGGACCGCCTGGGTTCACCAGGAGCGGCCCCTGGAACGCCTGCGCGGTGTGCGGGACGCGCGACAGGGCGAGGGTGATCCGTTCGCCGGCCGGCAGCCGGTGGTCGAGCGGGACCTCCAGCGACGCGCACTGGAGCGACGGGTGGGCCTTCGTGGCGCACTTCTTCCACGCGGGCGGGGCCGCCGGGGCGGTCTGCGCGGTGCGCGGGGAGGGCGCCGCGCTCGCCGCGGGCGGGAGCACGGCGGCCGGTACCGCCGCTCCGGTCAGCGCGGCGAGGGAGCAGAGGGCGACGGCGCGTTTCTTCATCAGGCTTCCCAGGGCGGAGGGTGCGGGGCCGGGTACGCCACGGCCTCGGGCGCATCGTCCCGGAAACCCCGCCCGGAAGCGGCTGTTCTGTCGAGGAACGACCTGAAAGGAGCAGGCCGCCGTCCCCGAAAGGGAGCAGGCGTTCCTGTCACGGTGTTCTTGGCGGTGTTCTCGCCGGTGTTCTTGGCGGTGTTCTTGACGGTGTTCTTGACGGAGGTCTGACGCGGTTCTCACAGGAGCGTGAGCTGGGTGGGCCCCGCGGTCGGCTGCTCCGGCTCGCCGGGGACCCCGACGCGTCGCGGGGCGCCCGCGCGCGTGGGGCCGATGCCGAACTCCTCGGCGAGCTCGTGCACGTGCCGGGTGACGCGGCGCTGGTACCACTTCGGGGCGTAGGCCCCCTCCGCGTACAGCCGCTCGTACCGCCGCACCAGATGCGGATGGTGCTGTCCCACCCATGCCATGAACCACTCGCGCGCGCCGGGCCGCAGATGCAGGACGAGGGGGGTCACGGAGGTCGCGCCGGACGCGGCGATGGCCCGCACCGTGGCGCGCAGCTGGTCGGGGTGGTCGCCCAGGAACGGGATCACGGGCGCCATCAGGACCCCGCAGCCGATGCCGTGCCCGGTCAGGGTGCGGACCACGTCCAGGCGCCGCTCGGGAGCGGGCGTGCCCGGCTCGACGGTGCGCCACAGCTCGTGGTCGGTGAAGCCGACGGAGACGGAGATGCCGACGTCCGTCACGGCCGCGGCCTGCCGCAGCAGATCGAGGTCGCGCAGGATCAGCGTGCCCTTGGTGAGGATCGAGAAGGGGTTGCCGCGGTCGCGCAGTGCCTCGATGATGCCCGGCATCAGGCGGTAGCGGCCCTCCGCGCGCTGGTAGCAGTCGACGTTCGTGCCCATGGCGATGTGGTCGCCGTGCCAGCGGGGCGAGGCGAGCTGGCGGCGCAGCAGTTCGGCGGCGTTGACCTTGACGACGATCTGGCTGTCGAACCCGATGCCGGTGTCCAGGTCCAGATAGCTGTGGGTCTTGCGCGCGAAGCAGTAGACGCACGCGTGCGTGCAGCCCCGGTAGGGGTTGACCGTCCATTCGAACGGCATGCGGGACGCGCCCGGCACGCGGTTCAGGATCGAGCGGGCCCGGATCTCGTGGAAGGTGATGCCCGCGAACTCCGGCGTGTCGAAGGTCCGTGTCGTGACCGCGTCCGCGCCGAACAGCGCGGCATCTGCGGTGCCCTGACGCGGTCCGTCGGAGAGGTTCTCCCAGCGCATGACGCCTCCTCGGTAGCACTGACCTCAGAATAGAACACATGTTCCCTTGATCGTGCGAACCGAAGTCTCCCGACGGCGTTTGATAGCGTCCTGTCAAGCGCGGCTCGCGCGCTGGCTCTGCCGGGACGAGGAGGTCGATGAATATGGTCCGCCGGACGCTTCGTCGCCATGTCCTTGTCCGGGCCGCGCGAGCCTGAAGAAGCAGGCTCCCCACGAGCGGCCCGGTCGTCCCGAACGATCTGGAGTGCCGCGTGTCTTCCTGTCCCTTTCTCGTTTCCTCCCCTTTCGCCCCCGCCGAGCTGACCACCGAGCGCCTGCTGCTGCGGAACTGGTCCCCGGCCGACGTCGCGGACGTCCTCGCCGACCGCCGGGCGGCGCACTGGGCCGAGGACTTCCCCGCCGAGGGCGACCGCGTGATCGCGGGTGTCATCGCCGGGCAGATCGCCGAAGGCCCCGGTGACCCCGGCGCGCACGGCCACCGGCTGATCGTCGAACAGGACAGCGGGCTGGTGGTCGGTTCCATCAGCCTGCTCTGGCCGCCGAGCGGGGGCTCCGTGGAGTTCGGCTACGGCGTCGTCGCCTCGCGGCGCGGTCGCGGTTACGCCCCGGAGGCCGCCCGCGCCCTGGTGGCGCACGCCCTGACCCTGCCGGACGTCACCACCGTGTACGCCGACGTCGAGCGGACCAACCCCGCCTCCCTGCGCGTCCTGGAGAAGGCCGGGCTGCACCGCTGGAGCGACGACGGTACGACCGCCCGCTTCCGGGCGACCGTGCCGCAGGCGTCCCGCCGCTAGCGGAATCACCGGGTCCGGTGACGGGCGGGACGTACCCACGTTGCATGATCGGAAGCATGCTCGTCGAGTCCTTGTCCGTCGCCGCCCTGGCCGTGGTGCTGATCTGCGCGGTCGTACGCCCCTTCGGCCGCCCGGAAGCCGTCTTCGCCGTACCGGCCGCGGGTGTGGTGATCGCGGCCGGGGCGATCCCGCTCGACGACGTGCGGGACGAGGCCGCGCGGCTCGGGCCCGTCATCGGCTTCCTCGCGGCCGTCCTGGTGCTCGCCAAGCTCTGCGCCGACGAAGGGCTCTTCCACGCCTGCGGCACCTGGATGGCACGCAGGGCCGCCGGACGCCCGCGCCGCCTGCTCGCCGCCGTCTTCGGGCTCGCCTCGGTCATCACCGCGGCCCTCAGCCTGGACGCCACCGTGGTCCTGCTCACCCCCGTGGTCTTCGCGACCGCCGCCCGCATGGGCGCCCGGCCCCGGCCGCACGTCTACGCGAGCGCCCACCTGTCGAACACCGCCTCGCTCCTGCTGCCCGTCTCGAACCTCACGAACCTCCTGGCGTTCGCCGCCACCGGCCTGAGCTTCACGCGCTTCGCCCTCCTGATGACGCTGCCGTGGCTGGTCGCCATCGCGGTCGAGTACGCCGTCTTCCGGCGGTTCTTCGCCGCCGACCTCGACGCCCCGGCCGACGGCGGCGACACCGCGGAGCCGCCCCGGACGCCGCGCTTCGCCCTGATCACCGTGGCGCTCACCCTCGCCGGGTTCGCCGTCGCCTCCACCGTCGGCATCGACCCGGCCTGGGCCGCGGCGGCCGTGGCGGCCGTGCTCGCCGTGCGCGCCCTCCTGCGGCGGCGCACCACCGCGCTCGCGCTCGTGCGCGCGGCCTCGCTGCCGTTCCTCGCCTTCGTCCTCGCCCTCGGCATCGTCGTCCGGGCCGTCGTCGACAACGGCCTCGGCGACGCCCTCGGGCACGTCCTGCCGGACGGCACCGCCCTGCCCGCGCTGCTCGGCACCGCCGCCGTCGCCGCGCTCCTGGCCAACCTCATCAACAACCTGCCCGCCGTCCTCGCCCTGGTCCCGCTGGCCGCGCCGTCCGGCCCCGGAGCCGTCCTCGCCGTCCTCATCGGCGTGAACGTCGGGCCGAACCTCACCTACGCGGGCTCCCTCGCCACCCTGCTCTGGCGCCGCATCGCCCACCAGCACGAACACCACGTCCGCCTGCGGGAGTTCACCCGGCTCGGCCTGCTCACCACACCCGCCGCCCTCGTCCTCGCGACCGTCGCGCTCTGGGTCTCACTGCGGCTGCTGCCCGCCTGAACGGGCCCCCGCGGCGGCCCCGATTTGGGGGGCCGGTGCGGCGGGTGGTTGGCTCTCCCTGAACTCCCCGATAAACCAAGTGCTGGAGGAAGTGCAATGGCGCAGGTCGAGGCGACCACGGAGCGGATCATCGCGGCACAGCCGGACGACGTCTTCGACGCACTGGCCGACTACAGCGGCACGCGCGGAAAGATCCTGTCCGAGCACTTCAGCGAGTACGAGGTGCGCGAAGGCGGCGACGGCGAGGGCACCCTGGTCCACTGGAAGCTCCAGGCCACCAGCAAGCGGATCCGGGACTGCCTCCTGGAGGTCACCGAGCCCACCGACGGCGAGCTGGTCGAGAAGGACCGCAACTCCTCGATGGTCACCACCTGGACCGTCACCCCGGCAGGCGAGGGCAAGGCCCGCGTGGTCGTCACCAGCGTGTGGAACGGCGCGGGCGGCATCGGCGGCTTCTTCGAGAAGACCTTCGCGCCCAAGGGCCTCGGGCGGATCTACGACGCCGTCCTCGCCAACCTCGCCGCCGAAGTGGAGAAGTAGCGTCCGCGCAACCCCTCCGGGCTGTTTTCACGCTCACCGTTTCGAGTGGTCTTCCGCCCGCTCCCGTCGTACGCCGTAGGGCCTCGACCGGCGCATTCGTCCTTGAGGCCCCGCTAAAGAGCGACTCGTCGCGCTTGCTCCCAGTTGTCGCGCAATGCGACAAAGCTGGCGGCGCAGGCGCGACGAGGGGAGCAGTACGTGGGTGGGACGACGCTGGCGAAGACCTCCGGGCAGGGCGACGGGGCGGCCGCGCCGCCGGACGGCCGAGGGGCGGGACAGCCGCCGCGGGCGGACGGCACGACGGCGCGGGCGCTCAGCCCCCGCCGCGTCCGCATGGTCTTCTTCGGGCTGCTGCTCGCCCTGCTGCTCGCCGCCCTGGAGCAGATGATCGTCGCCACCGCGCTCCCCAAGATCGTCGGGGAGCTGCACGGTCTCGACAGGATGTCCTGGGCGATCACCGCCTATCTGCTCACCTCCACCGTCGGACTGCCCATCTACGGCAAGCTCGGCGACCTCTACGGGCGCAAGGGCGTCTTCCAGTTCGCGATCGTCGTCTTCGTCGCCGGCTCCGCGCTCGCCGGATGGTCGCGCACCATGGACGAACTCATCGCCTTCCGCGCCCTCCAGGGCATCGGCGCGGGCGGCCTCATGATCGGCGTACAGGCGATCATCGCGGACATCGTGCCGCCCCGGCAGCGCGGCCGCTACATGGGGCTGATCGGCGCCGCCTTCGGACTCGCCTCGGTCGCGGGCCCCCTCCTCGGCGGCTTCTTCACCGACCACGCCTCCTGGCGCTGGTGCTTCTATTTCAACGTGCCCTTCGGCCTCCTCACGCTGCTCGTCGTCACCCTCGCCCTCAAGCTGCCGAAGCCCACCGCCAAGGCCCGGCTCGACGTGCTCGGCGCCCTGCTGCTCACCGCCGCCTCCACCTGCCTGGTGCTGCTCACCAGCTGGGGCGGGACCCGGTACGCCTGGGACGACCGGCTGATCCTCGGGCTCGGGGCGGGCGCCGTGGCGACGAGCCTGCTCTTCCTCGTCGTCGAGAGGTTCGCCGCAGAACCGATCATCCCGCTGCGCCTGTTCCGCGACTCCGTCTTCAACCTCACCTCCCTGGTGGGCATGGTCGTCGGCGTCGCCCTCTTCGGGGCGGCCAGCTATCTGCCGACCTTCCTTCAGATGGTCGACGGCGCGAGCGCCACCGAGTCCGGCCTCCTGATGCTGCCGATGATGGGCGGCGTCGTCGGCGCGTCGATCATCTCCGGGCAGCTCATCAGCCACACCGGCCGCTACAAGATCTACCCGGTGCTCGGCGGCGCCCTGTCCGTCGTCGGGATGTGGTACCTCTCACGGCTCGAAGCCGACACCCCCCGTCTTGAGTACAGCGTCTGGATGGCGACCCTCGGCGCGGGCATCGGCCTGGTCATGCCGGTCCTGATCCTCGCCGTGCAGAACACGGTCCGCCCCGGCGACCTCGGCACGGCCACCAGCGCGCACAACTACTTCCGCCAGATCGGCGGCAGCGTGGGCGCCGCGGTCTTCGGCACGCTCTTCGCCGACCGCCTCGCCGACGCCCTCACCGACCGGCTCCCCACCGGCTCGGACACGGACCTGCCCGACCCCGAGTCCCTCACCCCGCAGCTGGTCCACGCGCTGCCCGCGCCGCTGCGCGAGGGCTACGTCCAGGCCTACGCCGACGCGATGCCGCGGATCTTCCTCTACCTGGTGCCGGTGCTCGTCCTCGGCACGCTGCTCGCCTTCTTCCTCAAGGAGACCCCCCTGTTGTCCAGCGTCCCTTCCCCCAACGCGACCGCCGCCCCGCACGTGACCGTTCCCCACGCCCGTACGACGGCGTACGCGGCCGGGGTCCCGGTCTGCGGCACCGTGCAGCACCCCGACGGCACCGTCGTGCCCCGCGCGGCCCTCACCCTCATCGACGTGGCCGGACAGCAGATCGGGCGCGGGGCGAGCGGCGAGGACGGGCGGTACGCCCTCTCCACACCGGGATCGGGGTCGTTCGTGCTGATCGCGGCCGCCGGCGGGCACCAGCCGCAGGCCGTCACGGTCACCGTCGGCGAGCGGCCCGTGGAGCTCGACGTGGTCCTCGGCGGCGCGGGCCGCCTCGCGGGCACCGTGACGACCGCCGACGGAACGCCCGTCAGGGACGCCGCCGTCACGCTCACCGACGTCCGCGGCGAGGTCGTCGCCACCACCCGCAGCGGCCGCGAGGGCGGCTACGTCATGACCGAGCTGGTGGCCGGCGAGTACACCCTGGCGGCGAGCGCCCCCGCCTTCCGCCCGGCCGCGCTGCCGGTCAGCGTGCAGGCCTCGCGCGAGACCCGCCAGGACGTGGAGCTCGCGGGCGGCGCGGTGCTGCGCGGCACGGTGTGGGCGGGCGGTGGACGGGCCGTCGAGGACGCGCGCGTGACGCTCCTCGACGCCGCCGGCAACGTCGTCGACACCCTGACCACCGGCCCCGACGGCACCTTCCGCTTCGTCGACCTGTCGTCCGGCGAGTACACCGTCATCGCGGCGGGCTACCCGCCGGTCGCCACGGTCCTCCAGGTCGCGGGCGGCGGACGCACGGAGCGGGATCTCCAGCTCGGCCACGAGGACTGACCGCCCGGCGCGGCGCAGGGGGGGCGTGCGCCGGTGCTTTCCGGCCGCGGGCAATTACCGCAATGCCCGGCACGACAACCCGCGTCGGCCGTACGGTGGTTGGTGGCGGTTCAGATCTTGCGCCGCCGCGGAAGGAGCATGGGCCATGGAACGAGGCACTCCGGGCGGGCCGGTGGCGCAGAGTGCCGTGGCCGGACGCATCCCCCTGGCCGTGGTCGTCGTCGACGGCGCGGGCCTCGTCTCGCACTGGAGCGCCGGAGCGCGCCGCCTCTTCGGATACTCCAAGGAGGAGGCCGTCGGCCGTCCCGCCGGGGATCTGCTCCCCGTCCACGGCGCGATGCATGAAAACCGCGCGGACCGCGAGGAGCACGGGCATTTCGATGGCCTTGCCGACCACGATGACCACGCGCCCCATGGGATGTACGACGGGCTCGGTCCCGACCTGGGGGCCTCCCTCGGCGGGCACCTCTCGTACCCGGCGGCCGGCCGGGCGCGGCTGACCGGGCCGGGCAGCGGCGGTGGCCGGGTCGACGTCATCTGGTGGGCGTACCCGCTGGTCGGCCCCGGCCCGGAGCGGCTGCTCGTGCTCGCCGCCGACGCGGGCCCGCCGGCCGCGCACGAGGGATCCGCGGCCGGTCGGGACGAGCGGGGCGAGCCGGGTGAGCGGGCCGAGCGGGTCGCGCCCGGCTTCGCCCTGCACACGGACTTCCCCGGCGCGGACGAGCTGGCGGACCGGCTGCCCGAGATCCTGCCGAGCATGAGCGTGGTCGAGAGCTCCCGCATCGTCGCCCAGGTACTGGAACTGGGCTACCCCGTCCTGGAGTTCAGCCGGCACGACCGGGTGCCCGTCACCCCGGACTGGGGGGTGGCCCGGCGCGAGGCGCGCAGGCGCCGCGCCGAGCGGGCCGCCGCGCAGGGACTCCTCACGGCCGACCGCGAAGCCGGTGACCGGGCCGGTCACGAGGCCGGTGGCGACGAGGGCGAGGACCTCGAATACGCGGCCGTGCGCGAGCGCCTCGAATTCCTCAACGAAGTCAGCGGGCGCATCGGCTCCTCCCTCGACCTGTCGCACACGATCCTGGAGGTCAGCCGGGCGGTCGTGCCCCGGTTCACGGATGTCGCGGGCACGTATCTGCGTGAGCAGGTCGTCGCCGGCGAGGGGTTCCCCGAGGGGCCGCCGGACGAGACCACGCTGTGGCACCGGGTCGCGGTGGAGCACACCGACGAGCCGGGCCGCTGGGACGACGTCGTGCCGGTCGGCGAGTCCATGCCCTTCCCGGCGCACACGCCGTTCTTCCAGTGCATGACCTCGGGCGACCCGGTGCTCGTACCGCGCATCACCGAGGAGATGGGCAACGCCATCGCCTCCCAGTTCGAGAAGCGCGACATTCGGCCGCTCATCAACCACCGCTCGATGCTCGTCGTGCCGCTCAAGGCCCGCAATGTGGTGCTCGGCTTCATGATCCTGCTGCGCCACCGGGAGCGGCCCGTCTTCAACGACATGGACCGGGTCACGGGCGCCGAACTGGCCGCCCGCGCGGGCCTCGTGCTCGACAACGCCCGCATGTACACCTACCAGGAGAACGTCGCCGACACCCTCCAGGACAGCATGCTGCCGCAGATCCGGCCCCGCGTGCCCGGCTGCGACATCGCCACCCGCTATCTGCCCGGCACGCTCCTCGGCCGGGTCGGCGGCGACTGGTTCGACTCCGTCAAACTGCCCGGCTCCCGCACCGCGCTGGTCGTCGGCGATGTCATGGGTCACGGGCTCAACTCCGCCGCGATGATGGGCCAGTTGCGTACGGCCGTGCAGACCATGGCCGCCCTCGACCTGCCGCCCGAGCAGCTCCTGCGCAACCTCGACGACCTCGCGCAGCGCCTCGGCGAGCACTATCTCGCGACGTGCCTCTACGCGGTCTACGACCCGATCGCCGGCGAGCTGCACCTCGCCAACGCCGGTCACATCCCGCCCGTCCTGGTCCGTGCCGAGGACGGCCGCAGCGAGCTGCTCGACCTGCCCACGGGGGCGCCCATCGGCGTCGGCGGCGTCCCCTTCGAGTCGGTGCGGGTACGGGTCGCGTCCGGCGACCGGCTGCTGATGTGCACCGACGGCCTGGTGGAGGTCCGCGGCGAGGACATCGGCGTCGGCCTCGCCACGCTCACCGAGTCCGCCGCGCACCCCGCCGCCTCCATGGACGAGGCCTGCGACACGATCATCCGCGCGCTGAACCCGCGGGGCGGCCGCAAGGACGACGTGGCCCTCCTGATGGCGCGGCTCAACGGCATCGCGGGCGACGACGTGGCGCACTGGCGGCTCACCCCCGGCCCGAGCGAGGTCGGCAGGGCCCGCCGGCTGACCCGTGCGCGGTTGGCGGCCTGGTCCCTGGACGCCCTCGGCGACACCGCGGAACTGCTCGTGAGCGAGCTGGTCACCAACGTCGTGCGTCATGCCCGCGGCGGCCGCCTCGACCTGCGCCTGGTCCGCTCCGGCGTGCTGCTGTGCGAGGTCGAGGACGACGACCCCACGCTGCCCACGCTGCTCAGCGCGGGCCCCGGCGATGAGCACGGCCGCGGCCTCAGGGTCGTCAGCTCGCTCGCCAAGGAGTGGGGCACGAGCCGTACCGATTCCGGCAAGACGGTGTGGTTCGAACTGGCGTTGCCCCGCCGGTGATCGGGGCGTGCGGGATCGCGTGCGCGCCCTTGTCCCGGGGGAGCGGGGCGCGGTAGACCGATCTCGCCGTCGGCTCCGGCGGCTCTCGTCGCACCCCGGGGAGCTGGGCATGAGCGTCACGAGTCGGTACAGGGAGGCCTGGGAGGCGTTCTGGCGCGAGGCCCCGGGCGAGGCGGGCGCCGTCATCTGGGACGCCGAGCCCGCGCTGACCGTGGGCGTCCATCTCGCCCTGTTCGAGCCACACGTGGCCGCGTCGGACCTGCCCGTGGTCGATCTGGGCTGCGGCAACGGCACCCAGACCCGCTTCCTCGCCGACCGCTTCCCGCACGTCCTCGGCGTCGATCTGTCCGTCGCCGCCCTCGCCCACGCCCGGCAGGCCGACCCCGCGGACCAGGCGGAGTTCCGTCAGCTCGACGCCGCCGACAAGGGGGCGGCGGAGCAACTGCACGCCGAACTGGGCGATGTCAACGTCTACATGCGCGGTGTCCTCCACCAGTGCGAGCCCGACGACCGCCAGGCGCTGGTCGACGGCGTCGCGACGCTGACCGGCGAGCGCGGCCGGGCCTTCCTCGTCGAACTGTCCGAGGCGGCCAAGCCCATCCTGCTGGGCCTCGCCCGGCGCCCGGAAGGCCCGCCGCCGAAGCTGGCCCCCGTCTTCGCGCACGGCATCGCCCCCGCCGAGGTGGTCGACGACGCCGTGCCGCGGTACGTGGCCGAGGCGGGCCTCGACATCGTCGCGAGCGGTGAACTCCCGCTCGCCACGACGGAGTTCGGCCCGGACGGCACCCGCATGGAGCTGCCCTCGAAGTGGCTGGTGGTGGGCCGGGCGGCCTGACACACACTCCTTGCCACTTTCAACTTATAGCGCAGTGGGGGGCTTGCGGCAAGGCCCCCCACGTGCGGGAGTATCCCGGTCCTGAGCCAAGGACCTGCGGAAACGGGAGAACCACGTAGTGCGCTTGCCGACCGATGCCATGCCCCCCGTCACCCCTGCGACCTCTGCGAGCACCAGCGCGTTCGACCTTCCCGACCATCTCGCCCCGAAGAGCGACCCCGCACTGATCGCCGACGACGAGCAGCACTTCACCGCCATCGCGGCCGGCCTGAAGGCAACCGTCACCGAACTGTCCGACCGCCTCGAAGCCACCCGCCGGGCGCCCGGCGGCATCGGCCGCGAGGCCATGGACCGGGACCTGGAGATCCACCGGCTCACCGGCCGGCTGCGCACCCTGCGCCGGTTCGGCCTCGACCTGTGCCTCGGACGCGTCGTCGCCGAGGACGACCCCGGACCCGTGTACATCGGACGGCTCGGCCTCACCGACAGCGAAGGCCGTCGCCTGCTGGTCGACTGGCGTTCCCCGGCGGCGGAGCCGTTCTTCGCGGCCACCCACGCCCACCCCATGGGGCTCGCGAGCCGCCGCAGGTACCGCTGGACCGACGGCCGGATCAGCGACTACTGGGACGAGGTGTTCACCGCCGACGGGCTCGAAGGGCACGCGGCGCTCGACGACCAGTCCGCGTTCGTCGCCAGTCTCGGCGGCCACCGGTCGGCCCGGATGCGGGACGTGCTCTCCACCATCCAGGCCGACCAGGACGCCATTATCCGGGCGGGTTCGCGGGGCGCCCTCGTCGTCGACGGCGGCCCGGGCACCGGCAAGACCGTCGTCGCGCTGCACCGCGCCGCCCACCTCCTCTACTCCGACCCCCGGCTCGGGCACCGCCGCGGCGGAGTGCTGTTCGTCGGGCCGAGCCGCCCCTATCTGGCGTACGTCGCCGATGTCCTGCCCGGCCTCGGCGAGGAGGGCGTACAGACCTGCGTGCTGCGCGACCTGGTCGCCGAAGGCGCCACGGCGGCTGCCGAGAGCGACCCGCACGTGGCCCGGCTCAAGGCGTCCGCGGACATGGTGCGGGCGATCGAACCGGCCGTCGCCCTCTACGAGGAGCCGCCCACCACGGGCATGACGGTCTCCAGCCACTGGTCCGACATCTGGCTGAGCCCCGACGACTGGGCGGCGGCCTTCGAAGCGGTCGAACCGGGCACCCCGCACAACGAGGCACGTGACCAGATCCGGGAGGAGCTGCTCACGATCCTCATGGACAAGGACGACAGCGACGCCCCGCCCCACCTGCTGCGCAGGTCGCTCCTCCAGGACCGGGAACTGATCGGCACCCTCAACCGCGCGTGGCCGATGCTGGACGCGAGCGAGCTCGTCGGCGACCTGTGGTCCGTGCCGGCCTATCTGCGCAAGTGCGCCCCCTGGCTCGGCGTCGACGACGTCCACAGGCTCCAGCGCGCGGACGCCCACGCCTGGACGGTCGCCGACCTGCCGCTCCTGGACGCCGCGCGGCAGCGGCTCGGCGACCCAGAGGCGTCCGCGCGCAGGCAGCGGCGGGAAGCCGCCGTCGCCGCCGAGCGGGCGCGCCGGGCCGACGTCATGGACAGCCTGCTCCAGAACGTCGAGATCGACGAGAGCGAGGGAGCCCTCGGCATGCTGCGCGGGCAGGACCTCCAGGACAGCCTGATCGACGAGAGCGCGCTGCCCTCGGCGGAGCCGGACCTGCTCGCCGGGCCGTTCGCGCACATCATCGTGGACGAGGCGCAGGAACTGACCGACGCCGAATGGCAGATGCTGCTGCGGCGCTGCCCCTCCCGGAGCCTCACCGTCGTCGGTGACCGCGCCCAGGCCAGACACGGGTTCACCGAGTCGTGGCGGGAACGGCTGGAGCGGGCGGGGCTCGACCGGATCGAGACGGCCTCGCTGAGCATCAACTACCGCACACCGGAGGAGGTCATGGCCGAGGCCGCGCCGGCGATCCGGGCCGCGCTCCCGGACGCGAACGTGCCGACCTCCGTCCGCAGCGCCGGTGTCCCCGTCACCCATGGGTCCGCCGCCGACCTGGAGGCGGTCCTCGGCAGCTGGCTCGCCGCGCACGACGACGGCGTCGCCTGCGTCATCGGCGACCCCGCCTTCCGGGCCACGCCCCGTGTGCGGTCCCTGACCTCCGAGCTGTCCAAGGGACTCGAATTCGACCTGGTCGTCCTCGTCGACCCGCAGGCGTTCGGGGCGGGGATCGAAGGAGCGGTCGACCGCTACGTCGCGATGACCAGGGCGACCCAGCAGCTCGTCGTCCTGACGAGCCACTGACCACGGCCCCGCCTGAATCCACCCGCAACAACGGGCACGCACACGGGTGTTGCCGCTCCTGCGGTGGATTTCGTCACAAGCATTGACGGACCCGGGGCGCCCTCCCAGCTTCTACGCGTCGTACTCCGTACGTCATATATGAGACGCGATGCGCGAGATCTGAGGGCGCCCATGACGTCCGTCCCGACCCCGATCCCGTCGCGCACGCAGTTCGTGCTCGACTCGATCAAACACCGGATCCCCTGCGGCGAGTTGAGCCCCGGGCAGCCGCTGATCGAGACGGAACTCGCCCGCGCGTACGGGGTCTCCAAGACCCCCGTGCGCGAGGCCCTGAAAACCCTCGCCGGGACCGGTCTCGTCGAGATGAGCCAGTACAAGGGTGCGACCGTGCGCACCGTGGACGCCGCCATGGCGCGCGAGGTCTACGACGTACGACTGCTCCTGGAGCCCGAGGCGCTGCGCCGCACCGTGCTGCGCGGCACACCGCTCGACGCCGCCCACGAGGCCCTGATGCGGGCCGACGCCGCCGAGGACGCGGCCGAAAGGTCGCTGGCCAACCGGGAGTTCCACCGCGCCCTGTACGCCGACTGCGGCAACCCGCTCCTCGGACGGCTGCTGGACGGGGTGCGGGACCAGGCCGCGCTGGTCTCCGCCGTGGCCTGGGCCGCCGACCCCTCCTGGGCGCGGGAGGCCGCCGAGCACGAGTGGATCCTGCGGCTCGTCCTCGCCGGGGACCACGAGGGGGCGGCGCGGGCCCTGCACGAGCACATCGAGTCGTTCGTGCGCCGCGCCTTCCCCGGGGAAGGGGGCCCGCGGTGACGTTCGAGACGCAGCGCGCCGCGCTCGCCGACGTCGTGGCGATCCCGGTGACGCCCTTCACCCGGGACGACGCCATCGACCGCGCGGCGCACCGCGCGGTCCTGCGCCGCCTCCTCGACGGCGGGGTGCGCACGGTGACGCCGAACGGCAACACCGGGGAGTTCTACGCCCTGTCGGCCCAAGAGCGGCGGAACGTCGTGGAGTTGACCCTGAGGGAGGCGGCCGGACGGGCCGTGGTGCTCGCCGGCGTGGGCCATGACGTGCCGACCGCCGTCACCGCCGCCCGGCACGCCGGGGAGTGCGGCGCGACCATGGTGATGGTCCACCAGCCGGTGCATCCCTACGTCTCCGACGCGGGCTGGGTCGCCTACCACCGGGCGATCGCCGAGGCCGTGCCGGACCTGGGCGTCGTCCCCTATCTCCGGGACCCGGACCTGCCGGGCGCGCGCCTCGCCGAACTCGCCGACCCCTGCCCCAATGTCATCGGCGTCAAGTACGCCGTGCCGGACGCGGCACGGTTCGCGGGGTTCGCGCGTGACGCGGGGCTCGACCGCTTCGTGTGGGTCGCGGGGCTCGCCGAGCCGTACGCGCCCTCATACTTCTCGGCGGGCGCCACCGGTTTCACCTCGGGCCTCGTGAACGTCGCCCCGGGCCTTTCGCTGCGCATGATCGAAGCGCTTCGATCCGGCGACCACGGCGAGGCCATGAAGGTGTGGGAGCGGATCCGCCGCTTCGAGGAACTGCGCGCCGCCGACGGCTCCGCGCACAACGTCACCGTCGTCAAGGAAGCCCTCGCCGTCCTCGGCCTGTGCCGCCGCGACGTCCGCGCGCCGAGCAGCCCGCTGCCGGACGCGGAGCGCGCCGAGGTCGCCGCGATCGTCGAGGGGTGGGGCCTGTGAGCGGGGTGCCCGGAGGGGGAGCGGCCCCTGTGAGCGGTGAGTCGGCGGAGCGGACGCGGCGGGAGTCGCGCAGCGGTCCGTTGCGCAGCAGCCAGTGGTACGGCGAGAGCGTCTCCTCGGGGCTGCGCTCCTTCAGCCACCGTGCGCACCCGCCAGCTCGGCTACCTCCCCGAGGAGCACCTGGGCAAGCCCGTCATCGCGGTGCTCAACACCTGGTCCGACATCAACCCGTGCCACTCCCACCTGCGCGACCGCGCGCAGGCCGTCAAGCGCGGGGTGTGGCAGGCGGGCGGCTTTCCGCTGGAGTTCCCGGTCGCCACGCTCAGCGAGACCTTCCAGAAGCCGACGCCGATGCTCTACCGGAACCTCCTCGCCATGGAGACCGAGGAGCTGCTGCGCCCCTACCCGGTGGACGGCGCCGTGCTGCTCGGCGGCTGCGACAAGACGACGCCCCGCGCTGCTCATGGGCGCCGCCAGCGTCGACCTGCCCGCCGTCTTCGTGCCGGCCGGGCCCATGCTGCCCGGCCACTGGCGGGGCGAGACCCTCGGGTCCGGCACCGACATGGGGAAGTACTGGGACGAGCACCGCGCCGGGCTCATCGGCGACTGCGAACTGACCGAACTGGAGAGCGGAATCGCCCGCTCGCCGGGCCACTGCATGACCATGGGCACCGCCTCGACGCTCACCGCGGCGGCAGAGGCGCTCGGCGTGACCATGCCCGGCGCCTCGTCGATTCCCGCGGTCGACTCCGGGGCACGACAGGATGGCGGCGGCGTCCGGACTGCGGATCGTCGGCCTCGTACGCGAGGACCGCAGACTGTCGCGGATCCTGACCCCGGACGCCTTCGCCGACGCCGTCACCACGGTCCTCGGACTCGGCGGCTCCACCAACGCCGTCATCCACCTCATCGCGATGGCCGGGCGCGCCGGGGTCGAGCTCACGCTGGACGACTTCGACCGGATCGCCGCACCGTGCCGGTGCTCGCCGACGTCCGTCCGGGCGGCGAGCGCCACCTCATGGAGGACTTCCACTTCGCGGGCGGGCTCCCCGGTTTCCTGTCGCGGATCACCGACCTGCTGCACCTGGACCGGCCCACGGTCGGCCACGACACCCTGCGCGCCCAGCTCGCGGGGGCGCGCGTGCACGACGCGGACGTGATCCGCCCGCGCGGCAACCCGGTCGCCGAGGAGGGCGGCATCACCGTCCACGCTGCTGCGCGCGGTCTGGGAGTTCAACAACGTCGACCTGCTCTACACCCTCACCGGCGGCGGCCCGGCCGGCGAGACGACGACACTGCCGCTGCGCATCGCGTCCATCGCCGTCGACTCGCACGACTTCGGCTACACGTCCGCGCTCACCGCCATCGCCTTCGTGATCCTTCTCTTCTGCTCGCTGCTGTATCTGCGGCTCAGCAAGTTCGGGGGCCAGGACACATGACCGCCACCACGGGCCGGACCGGGGCCACCACCGTCGCACGCACGCCCCGCCGCCAGATCTACCTGCCCCTCGGGCTGTACCTCCTGTTCACCCTCATCCCCTTCTACTGGATCCTGCTCTTCGCCCTGCGCCCCACCGGCTCCACCTCGCTCGTGCCGTGGCCGGTCACCTTCGAGCACTTCGACAAGGTGTGGACCGAGCGCAGCTTCGCGACCTTCTTCCAGAACAGCCTGCTCGTCGGCGTCGTCTCCATGGTGATGACCACCCTCGTCGCCCTCGCGGGCGGCTACGCCCTGGCCCGCTTCGACTTCGGGATCAAGCGCGCCTTCATGCTGGCGCTGCTCTGCTCGCAGTTCATCCCGGGCGCGCTGATGCTCGTACCGCTCTTCGAGATCTTCGCCGAGCTGCGGATGATCAACTCGCCGGGCAGTGCCGTCATCGCCGAGACCGTCTTCCAGCCAAGGCCGAGAACGAGCCCGCCTTCCAGAAGGTGCTCCTCGGCAAGATGTCCGCGCAGGACTTCCTGGACTCGCTCGCCGAGCAGCTCGACGAGGCACAGGCGGAGTGGAGGAAGGAGCACCAGTGACCGCCGGCCGCCGACCTCCCCCGCTGCGGGCCGCGGAGTCCGGGCAAGGCCTGGACTTACTCGTGTGCGGCCTGGGACCGTCTCTATGCCCTCGCGCACGCGAGAAGGGCGGGAGCGCCCACCCCCAGAGGTGGGAAACGGGAGGACGGTGAGGTCCATGGGGGGAGTCTGGGTCGTGGGGCTCGTGGCGGCGGCGCTTCTGGTGGCCGTGATCGCCGTCGTCGAGAAGGCCAGGAACAGGCCCGCGCGGGAGCCCGGCAAGGGCGCGCCGGGCGCACCGCGGCGGGGTGAGGGCGAGAGCTGGGTCACGGGCGGCGCGGTGGCGGGCTGCGGCGGGGGGACGCTCGGCCGGAGCGCGCCGCCGGAGAAGGACTCGTCGTGCGACGGAAGCTCGTCCTCGTGCGGTGACGGGGACGGGGGTGGCTGTGGCGGGTGCGGGTGCGGAGGCTGAACCCGGGCACCCCGGGCACGGCTCGGTTCAGCGGCACAGAGCCGTGTCCACGACGCTCTCCAGCCGCTTCCCGGTCGCCTCGGCGGTCGGCTGCATGGTGACCGCGACGTTCGCCGCGCGGCCGTCGTCGGTGACGCCGCCCCGGGTCTCGTATCCGGGGAAGCTGCCGCCGTGGCCCCAGGAGCGCCCGCCGCACGACAGGGGCCTGCTGACGATCCCCAGCCCGTAGCGGGCCCCGTCGCCGAAGTACGGGGCGCGGACGGTGGTCCGCATCTGGGCGAGCTGGGGCGCGGGCAGGAGACGGCCGGCGAGGAGCGCGGTGAAGAACCGGTTGAGGTCGGAGTTGGTGGAGATCAGCTGCCCTGCCGACCAGGCCCAGGACGGGTCGGTCTCCGTGATGTCGGCCGGCGGGGCGCCCGGCGTTTCCCGGTGGTATCCCTGGGGGTGCGGTTCACGGATCGTCGCGTCGTGGGGCGCGGGGAAGTAGGTGTGCCGCAGTCCGAGGGGTTCGATGACGCGCCGCCGCATCTCCTGGGCGACGGTGTGGCGGGTGACCTTCTCGATGATCAGGCCGGCCAGCACGTAGTTCGTGTTGCTGTACTCCCACTTCTTCCCCGGCGCGAAATGCCCCTTGTGCCGCAGCGCGATGTCGAGGAGTTCACGAGGTGCGTAGTACCGCGGTCGGATGTCGTACTCGGTGTAGTTGGGCAGCCCGCTGGTCTGCTGGAGGAGATGGCGGACGGTGATCCGCCGGCCGTCGATGCCCTCCCCGCGCACCACGTCCGGCAGATACGTGTCGACCGGGGCGTCGAGAGACACCTTCTTCTCGGCGACCAGTTGCAGCATGACCACCGCGGTGAACGTCTTGGTGTTGCTGCCGATCCGCACCTGCCCGTCCCGGGGCACGGGAGCGCCCGTCGCGAGGTCCCCGACCCCGGCCGTGTAGGCGCGGTCGCGCCCCTCGCGGTCCGTGACGCTCACCAGCGCGCCGGGCATGCCGTCCACGCGCACCAGCGTGTCCAGGCCCTGCCGCACGGCGTCCGGCCGGGAAGCCGCCACCGCGGGCACCTGCGGCGTCCCCGCCGCCACGACTCCGAAGGCCGACACGATCGCCGCGGCCGCGGCCGCGACCCGGTGCCGGGCGCCCCGCCTTCCGGTCGGACGGGTCTTCTGCCGTGCCTGCTCACGCATGTGCCACTCCTGCCAGACGGTGGGGCCCGGCGGGATTCGGCCGGGCCCCCAGCTTGTCCGTCCGCGCCCGCCCGCGGCGATCCCGCCACCCACCCGCTCCGGGAGGGGGATGACCCCCGTCTGCGCCCCGGCTACGTGACCGGCGGGTCGCCACGGACGATGCCGCGCCCGTTCGTCGCCACGTACACCCGGCCGAAGACCTTCGGATCACCGGTGATGGCGGCACCCGTCCAGCCCCACTGGTGGCGCGCGTCGTTGATCCGCACCCAGTTCGCTCCCGCGTCCGTGGAGCGGAAGATGCCGCGCACCCCGCCGATCCTCGCGCTGGTGTAGAGCGTCTGGTACGAGGCGCCGGGTGCCGCCTTGCCGAAGCCGATGGTGTCGGCCTCCTGGACACCGGCAGCCCTCGTGAAAGTCGTACCGCCGTCCGTGGAGTGCCACAGGCCGTACGTGCCGCCGGACTTGCCGCCCGCGAGCCAGATGTCCCCCTTCCTGCCCGGCACCGCCTGGAACTTGACGGGCCCCTCGGCGGGCAGGCCGGCCGCCGCCGTCGCGGTGAAGGTGGTGCCGCCGTCCGAACTGACGTAGAAGCGGCCCGCCTTGAAGCCGTAGAACCTCGTCGGGTCCACCCGGTCCGCCTCCACCACCGCGCCCTGCGGGATGCCCCTGGCCGCCGTCCACGACGCGCCCGGCCCGGCGGCGGTGTGCACCCCCGCGCCCTCCGGGCTCCACACGAAGCGGCTCCCGTCGGCCGCGGCGGCCACCGTGCCGCCGCCGGTGACGCCGGGCGGTTCCTGGCCGCCGGTCCAGTGGGCGCCGTTGTCGGTGGAGAAGGCCACGCGGGGCGCCGCGTCGGCGTCGCCGGAGCGGACCACCGTGTCCGGCTCGGCCGCCGCGTAGTCGAGGCTCGTCGTGGACGTGAAGTTCGGCGAGGTGTACATCAGCGGCGGCACCTGGGTGACGTCCGTGTGCCGGAAGCCGCCGATGTCGCCGAGCGCGCTCAGCAGCGGCGCCCCGGACGGCGGCGCGGCGAGGTCGTTGACGGCGGTCTCCTCCAGGCCCCTCACCATCGGCGTGACGGTGAACCTGCCGCCGGGATCGTCCCAGTCGGTCAGGTCCCGCGTGCCGTAGACCGTGGCGCCCGTGCCGTACATCATGCGGTCGGAGTCGAACGGGTCGATCTCCAGGGACTCCGTCATCCACCCGAGCTTCGGTGACTGCTCGGGCGGCGCGGGCCGCGCGCCCCAGGAGAGCCAGGGGACGGACGAGACGTCCATGGTGTAGCGGTTCTCCCGCGTCGGATACGGGGCGTAGCCCCACGCGGACGTCCAGTGGGCGCCGCTGTCCGTGGTGCGGAAGATCTGCGTGTCGGGCCCCCAGGAGCTGTAGCCGGTGACCATGACCGTGCCCGGATCCTGCCGGTCGACGCTCAGGCCGCTGAAGCCGTACTGGGTGTCGGCCTCCGCGACAGGGCTGATGTTCTTCCACTCACCGGTCCGCGTCGCGTACCGCCAGACCTGGCCCTTGCCGCCGTCGTAGGGCCCCGCGCGGTCGCTGTAGGCGAGGTAGAGGTAGCCGTTCTCCGCGTCGAGGACTCCCTTGTGGGCGAGGAGCCCGGTCGGCTGGCCGCCGACCCGTGACCAACTGCCGCCGCCGTCCGTCGACGTGTAGACGGAGTTCGCCTTGTCGGCGACGCCCACGTACAGGGTCTGCGTCTTTCGGGGGTTCGTGCCGCCCGAACCCGTCGACTCGTCGAACGTGACCCAGACGATGCCCTGGTTGTCGGAGTGGTAGCCGCTCGTGTCACCCGGGTCCTGCCGGAAGTCGCCGGGGTTCGGGAAGTTCGTCACCTGCTTCCAGGTGGCGCCCGCGTCCGTGGAGCGCCACAGCCCCTTGCCGCTCGGCGCCCCCAGGTAGAGCACGTCGTTGTCGTGCGGGTCGACGGCCAGGCGCTCGCCCATGCCGCGCCCCGGCATGTTGCCGCCGAGTTTGAACGGCAGGCCGGCCTTGCGCCAGGTCTCGCCCCGGTCGGTGGAGCGCAGCACGGCGCCGTTGCCGGGGTCCCAGTCGTTCGTGTACGTGCCGACGGCCGCGTACACCCGGTCGGGGTCGACGGAGTCGGACGCGAGGCTCACCACGCCGGTGTGCCCCCAGTCGTCCCAGCCCACCGAGTCGAGCAGCGGCTTCCAGGACCGCGACGACTCCTGCCAGCGGTAGGCGCCGCCGATGTCGGTGCGGGCGTAGGCGAGGTCGCGCTCAAAGCGGTTGAAGACGATGCCGGGGACGAAGCCGCCCCCGTCGATGCGGACGTTCTTCCAGTGGTACGAGGCGGCGGGGGAGGCCTTGGCCGCCTTCGCGGCGGGGACGGGGCCGTCGGCGGTCGCCGCCGGACCGCCGAGGAGCAGCCCGCCGAGCAGGCCGGTCAGAGCGGGGAGCACGCGCGCTCTGTGCGCGCGGGGCGCAGGGGGCATGGGGGTCCCTTCGCACATCAGGTGGGGGAGTGGGCGCTCAGCTCTCCAGGAGTTCCGCGTAGGCGCCGAGGGCGAGGGCGATGTCCACCTGGGCCCAGAACCGGTGGTACGTGAAGGTGGGCGCGGAGCCGCCCGCCAGATACGCCTGCACCTTCGGCCAGTCCGGGTCCGTCTTGTAGAAGGAGCGGATGGAGGTGAAGGTCGACGAGGAGTTCACCGGGTCGCCGTTCGGCATCCGCCCGCTCCAGCCGCCCGGCACGTACACCGCGTCGTCGAAGCGGCCGTAGTCGGCGCGCTTCTCCGGCACCGCGACGCCCCGGGTGTCCCGGTGGTGCGTCCACACGCCGTCGAGCAGCGCTTTCGCGGTCGCCCCGGCCCGGGCGTGGCCGGAACGGGCGGCGTAGTAGACCAGCGTGCGGGCGTAGGCGCCCGCCACTCCCACGTCGTCGGTGCGGTCCACGACCGAGACGCGCAGACCCGCGTTGGCGCCCGGCCGCGACGGGTTCCAGGTGTCCGGCTGCCCGGACCAGCTGAGCGTGGAGGGGAAGAGGTACGACCCGTCGGCACCGAGGGTCGTGTGCGCAAGCGCCCAGGAGACCCAGTTGTCGAGGACGGCCTTGGCGTCCGCGGCCCCCGTCTGCTGGTAGTACGCGGCGACCCGCTCCATCGACCAGGCCTGGAAGCCGAACCACTGGTTGGACGGCGGGTCGTGGTAGACGGGCTTCTCGTCGTAGTACATGCCGTAGAACGTGGGCGTGCCGGACGGTGGCGTCGCGTAGCGGCCCTGCCAGCTGTTGGTCGCGCCGCCCGCGATGGCGCCGTCGGCGGACTGGAGCCAGCGGTAGAACTCCAGCTGCCGCCTGAGACTCTGCGCCCAGTCGGCCCTGCCCGTGGCCGATTTGGGGGCGAGGGGGGCGTACGAGGACAGGGCGTGCGCGGCGAGGGGGTTCTGGTAGCCGCCGTGGCTGTGGCTGCACCCGATGCGCCACGCCCAGCCCGCCGAGGTGTCCAGGGCGCCACCCCACGCGTAGTACCAGGACAGCAGGTAGTGTGCGCTGTTCTTTCCGCTGCCGGGCGCGCAGCCGGACGGCGACGCGCAGTCGCCCACCTTCTTGAAGTACTTGTCGAACAGCGCGTAGCGCAGGTAGTCGCCCATCTTCGCGGCCTTCGCGACGGTCGCCGCGACCTGCCCCTGCCTGCCCTGTGCGGTGGCCCACTTGTGCGCCCAGTACGCGGCCTGCACGGCCCGCGCGTCGGCGTCGGGCGCGTTGGTGAACTTCCACTGCCTGGCGTAGGAGGCGTCACCCGTGAACAGGTCGAGGTAGCCGTTCCTGCCGCCGTACGCGAAGTCGTCGCGGCACGGGTGGGGGACCGTTTCCCAGACCGACTCCTGGGGGCCGCGCTGGAAGGTGTTGATGTACGTCGGCGTGGTGCCGGAACCGCCCAGCCCGTAGGTGTTGTCGACGTCCTGGAGCCAGTGCATGCCGTAGATGTCGTCGGTGCCGTACGCGCTCCGCAGCTCGGCCGCGAGGGGGTCGGCGCCGGCGGCGACCGCGGGGTCCAGGGGTGACGGGTACTGCGCGGGGGTGTCGCGTTCGGCCGCGTACGTCGCCGGTTTCGCCGCATTGTAGAAACTGTTCGTCGGCTGCTCGGCGCGGGTGGGGATCATGAATTTCTCCATGGTTTCCCATGCCGAGTTGAACCGGCTCCAGTCGCCGGTGACCTTGCCGTACAGGGCCTGGAGCCATATCAGATAGCTGTATGCCTCCGAGGTCGTCTCGTGCCCGTGGTCGGGGGCTTCGACTATGAGTGTCTCGACCGAGTGGTACGGAATGCCCTCTGGCGAGAAATAGCCGTTGGCGGGGTTGGTGATCTTCGCGTAGAGGTCAAGGAAACGCTGTTCGTAGGGGGTGGCCGCCGCCCGTCGACGGGCGGTCCGACCTGCCGGGGCGAGGCCGGTCACGGCGGGGATCGCGGCCGCGGCGGCACCGACGGCCAGAACCCTGCGGCGGCTGATTTCCGGTCTCGATTCTCCTCGGTCGGGGAAAGAACGCATGCCGGTGTCCTTCTTCCGATGGGGGTGGGAGCGCTCCCAAAGTCCTTGTGTCACTTGAGGCTGTCAAGGGTGCTCGCCTGCATTGAGCCGTCGAATCCATTCGACTGCCGAACGTGCCGGGGTTTCCCGGAAACCCGGCAACCTTTTCTTCTCCCGGCGGTGACTGCACGTCAGAGGTCCGTGTTCACCGACCGACAAGGAGTCGCCCATGCGGCATCCCCAACGGCTGTTGCGCGCCTTCGCCGTGCTGGCCGTCCTTCTCGTCGCCGGCGGTCTCACCCAACCCGCGGCCGCGCGCTCCGCCGCGGCCGGACCGCCACCCGTCCCGCACGTCGAGGGCAACCGCCTCGTCGGCGCCGACGGCACCCCCCTGCGCCTCCTCGGCGTCAACCGCTCCGGGGGCGAGTTCGCCTGCGTCCAGGGCTGGGGCGTCTTCGACGGCCCCGTCGACGACGCCTCCGTCAAGGCCATCGCGGACTGGCACGCCAACACCGTACGCATCCCCCTCAACGAGGAGTGCTGGCTCGGCACCGCCAACATCGACCCCCGCTACCGGGGCGCCGCCTACCGCACGGCCGTCGACGGCCTGGTCCAGCGCGTCCAGGCCCACGGCATGACCCCGGTCCTCGAACTCCACTGGACCCACGGCCGCTACACCGGCAACTCCGCCGGCTGCCACGACCTCCACGCCAGCTGCCAGAAGCCGATGCCGGGCGCCGCGCACGCCCCCGCGTTCTGGACCTCGGTGGCGCACGCCTACAAGAACGACCCCGAGGTCGTCTTCGACCTCTTCAACGAGCCCTACCCCGACCGCGCGACCCCCACCACCGCCCAGGCCTGGGCCTGCTGGCGCGACGGCGGCACCTGCCCCGGCATCGCCTACGAGGTCGCCGGGATGCAGGACCTGCTGGACGCCGTGCGGGGCACGGGCGCCCGCAATCTCGTCCTGGCCGCCGGCCTCGCGTACGCCAACGACCTGAGCGGCTGGCTCCGGCACGCGCCCCACGACCCGGCGGACAATCTCGCCGCGGCCTGGCACGTCTACAACTTCAACGCCTGTGCCGACGAGGACTGCTGGGACCGCACCCTCGCCCCCGTCGCCGCCCGCGTCCCGCTCGTCGCGGGCGAGATCGGCGAGAACACCTGCTCCCACGGCTTCATCGACCGCGTCATGACGTGGTTCGACGACCGCGCGCTCTCCTATCTCGGTTGGACCTGGAACGCCTGGGACTGCTCCTCGGGCCCGGCCCTGATCCGCTCCTACGACGGCACACCCACCCCGTTCGGCATCGGGCTGCGCGACCACCTGCGCGCCCTCGACACCTGAGAGGCACCGGAGACGACATGAGCCGCACACGTATGCGCACCCACCACGGATCCCGCACCCTCCTGCTCGCCCTGTCCACCGTGCTCGCGGTCAGCGGCGGCACCGCCGTCGCCCTCACCGGCGAGCCCGCCACGGCCGCAGCCGCCGCCCGCGTCGACAACCCGTACGCGGGCGCCAAGGTCTACGTGAACCCCGAGTGGTCGCAGAAGGCCGCCGCCGAACCGGGCGGCACCGCCGTGTCGAACCAGCCCACCGGCGTCTGGCTCGACCGGATCGCCGCGATCACGGGCGGCAACGGCAAGATGGGCCTGCGCCGGCACCTCGACGCGGCCCTCCAACAACGGGCAGACGTCGTCCAGTTGGTGATCTACAACCTGCCCGGCCGGGACTGCGCGGCCCTCGCCTCCAACGGCGAACTCGGCCCCACCGAGATCGACCGCTACAAGCGGGAGTACATCGACCCGATCGCGGGGATCCTCGGCGAGGCGAAGTACGCGAACCTGCGCGTCGTCACGACCGTCGAGATCGACTCGCTGCCCAACCTCGTCACCAACACCGGCGGCCGGCCCACCGCGACGCCCGCTTGCGACGTGATGAAGGCCAACGGCAACTACGTGAAGGGCGTCGGCTACGCCCTCAAGCAGCTGGGCGCCCTGCCCAACGTCTACAACTACGTGGACGCGGGCCACCACGGCTGGATCGGCTGGGACGACAACTTCGCCGCCTCCGCGCAGGTCTTCCACCAGGCCGCCACCGCCGAGGGCAGCACCGTCGACAACGTCCACGGCTTCATCACCAACACCGCCAACTACAGCGCCCTGAAGGAGGACAACTTCCGGATCGGCGACAACGTCGGCGGCCGTTCGGTCCGCGAGTCGAAGTGGGTCGACTGGAACCGCTACACCGACGAGCTCTCCTTCGCCCAGGCCTTCCGCGACAGACTGGTGGCCACCGGCTTCCGCTCCGGCATCGGCATGCTCGTCGACACCTCCCGCAACGGCTGGGGCGGCACGGCGCGGCCCACCCGGCCCGGCCCGACGACGGACGTCGACTCCTACGTCGACGGCGGCCGCTACGACCGCCGTATCCACGTCGGCAACTGGTGCAACCAGTCGGGCGCGGGCCTCGGCGAACGCCCCAAGGCCGCACCGGCAGTCGGCATCGACGCCTACGTCTGGATGAAGCCGCCGGGCGAGTCCGACGGCTCCAGCAAGGAGATCCCGAACGACGAGGGCAAGGGCTTCGACCGGATGTGCGACCCGAGCTATGAGGGCAACGCGCGCAACAACTACAACAGGTCCGGCGCCCTGCCGGACGCGCCGGTCTCGGGCCACTGGTTCTCCGCCCAGTTCCAGGAGCTCCTGAAGAACGCGCACCCGGCGCTCTGACGGCACCACGGGGCGCCCCGCCCCTGCTCACACCCGTGCGCACACCCGGTCGAAGCGCTTCGACTCGGCGTATGGACAGGCCAGGGGCGCCCCCTTAGGGTCGATCGCGTCGTCCCGCCGTCCAGTCCAGGAGAGCCGCATGGTCACCCTCGCCGAGGTCGCCAGGCACGCCGGAGTATCGGCCAGCACGGTGAGCTACGTCCTCAGCGGCAAGCGGTCGATCTCCACCGGCACCCGGGAGCGCGTCGAACGCAGCATCCAGCAGCTCGGCTACCACCCCAACGCGGGCGCCCGCGCCCTCGCCAGCAGCAGGTCCGACATCATCGCGCTGATGATGCCGCTGCGCACCGACATGTACGTACCGGTGATGATGGAGATCGCCCTCGCCGTCACCACCACGGCCCGCGCCCACGGCTACGACGTCCTGCTCCTGACCGGCGACGAGGGCCCCGGGACCGTGCGCCGCGTCACCGCCAGCGGACTCGCCGACGCCATGATCCTCATGGACGTCGAACTGGACGACGAGCGGCTTCCCCTGCTGCGCGACAACCCGTGCCCCGCCGTCCTCATCGGACTCCCCGCCGACACGGCCGGACTCACCTGCGTGGACCTCGACTTCGTCGCCACGGGCGCGCTCTGCGTGGAGCACCTGGCCGGGCTCGGCCACCGCGACATCGCGGTCATCGGCGAGGCCCCCGCCGTCTACGAACGCCACACCGGCTTCGCCGAGCGCACCCTCGAAGGGCTGCGCGCCAAGGCCCGCGAACTGGGCGTGCGGCTGCTGCACCGGCCCTGCGAGGCGGGGTACGGGCCGACGGCGGCCACCCTCGCCCGGATCTTCGACGAGCGGCCCGGCACCACCGGCTTCGTGGTGCAGAACGAGGCGGCCGTCGAGCCGCTGCTCGGTCTGTTGCGCCAGCAGGGCCGGGCGGTGCCCGAGGACGTGTCGGTGATCGCCGTCTGCCCCGACCAGGTCGCCCTCCAGGCATCGGTGCGGCTCACCTCGGTCGCCATCCCCGCCGAGGAGATGGGGCGCAGGGCCGTGGAGCGCGTCGTCGCCAAGCTGGCCGGGCAGGGCGAGGACGACGTCACGCTGATCGCCCCGGAGCTGGCGGTGCGGGCCAGCTCGGGGGGCGCCCCGGGCTGACTCGGGGGGCGCACTCCAGGCTTTCGCCACGGTGAGGAGGCACGTCACCCCTGAGGGTGATATTCCGGTACGGTGCGGAACTGCTTCTCTACAGGGGTCCCTCTGTTCCCTGCACAGGGACCTCTGTGGCAGACACTCCCGAACGGAGTACTGAATGAGGCTGTCCGCCCGCTGCGCCTGCGCGGCGCTGCTCCTGCTGCTCCCCCTGACCGCCCTCCCCGCCTCGGCCGCCGAACCGGGCAAGAAGGCGCCCGCGCGTTACACCCCCGCACCGCTGCGCACCACGTCGGCACCGATCGCGGACCAGTACATCGTCACCGTGAAGCCCGGCAGCACCGCGACGGCCGCCCAGCTCACCCAGCAGATCGGCGCCATCCCGCTCCACGAGTACCAGCACGTGCTGCGCGGCTTCGCGGCCAAGCTCGACGCGAAGCAGCTCGCGGCCGTGCGCGGCCTGCCGGACGTGGCGGCCGTCGAGCAGGACGCGGAGGTCGCCGTCGGCCCGCCGCCCTCGGTCCGCGCCCCGGCCGCCAGCTGGGGACTGGACCGCATCGACCAGCCCTACCTCCCGCTCAACCAGCAGTTCAACGTCAACACCACCGGCGCCGGCGCGACGGCCTACATCCTCGACACCGGCATCGACTACGGGCACGCGGAGTTCGGCGGCCGTGCCGTGTTCGGCTTCGACGCGATGGGTGACGGCCGGCGGGGCCAGGACTGCAACGGTCACGGCACGCACGTCGCCGGCACCGTCGGCGGGGCGAACTACGGCGTCGCCCGGCGGGCGGCCCTGGTCAGCGTCCGCGTCCTCGGCTGCGACGGCAGGGGCAGCTACTCCGGCATCATCGCCGGCCTCGACTGGGTGGCGAAGAACGCCAAGCAGCCCGCGGTCCTCAACGGCTCCCTCGGCGGCCCGCGCAGCGCTGCCGTCAACCAGGCCGCGACCGCGCTCTCGGACCGCGGCGTCCTGCCGGTGGTCGCGGCGGGCAACGAAGCGGTCGACGCGTGCAACGTCTCCCCCGCGAGCGCCGATCGGGTCCTCACCGTCGGGGCCACCAACCCCCAGGACCAGGAGGCGAGCTTCTCCAACCACGGCCCCTGCCTGGACATGTACGCCCCCGGCACCGCCATCGTCTCGGCCCGGCTCGGGGGCGGGAGCGTGGCGCTGGACGGCACGTCCATGGCCAGTCCGCACGTCGCCGGCGTGGCGACGCTGTACAAGGCCCAGAACCCGGCGGCGAGCTCCGCGCAGGTCTACAACTGGATCGTCGACAAGTCGGTGAAGGACGTGCTCACGGTGACCAGGTCCTCGCCCAACCGCCTGGTGCAGACCGGCGGCCTCTGACGGCACCGCGGCGCCGACCGCGCACGAGCGCCCCCACCGGTCCGTGCACCGGCGGGGGAGAGGAGGCCGGTTGCCGAGGACCACGCCGATGCCGTGCTCGTGCAGCAGGTCCATCAGCGGCAAGGGAAGGCATCGGCGGGTCAGCCCTTCACGGCGCCGGTGAGCATTCCCTGCTTGAAGTGCCGCTGCACGAACGGCGAGAGGACGGCGACCGGCAGCAGCGCCAGCACCATCACGGCCATCTGGATGGCGAGCGGCGACAGGTGGCCGGTGTTGATCGCCTGACCTAGGCCGGTCGGCCGCTGCTGCTTGATGACGAGCTGCTGCATGACGTTCTGGAGCGGCATCATGTCCGGGTCGCTGAGGTAGATCGAGGCGTTGAACCACGCGCTCCAGTACCCCACCGCGTAGAAGAGCGTGATCACCGCGAGCACCGCCCGCGACAGGGGCATGACGATCCGCCACAGGATGCGCAGGTCCCCGGCGCCGTCGATGCGGGCGCTCTCGACCAGCTCCTGGGCCGTGCCCATGAAGAACGCCCGCAGCACGAGGATGTTGAAGACGTTCAGCGCGCTCGGCAGGATCAGCGACAGATAGGTGTCCGTGAGCCCGAGGCCCTGCACCACCAGATACGTCGGGATCAGACCGGCGCCGAAGAACATCGTGGCGACGACCAGCAGCAGGATCGGGCGGTGCAGCACGGATCCCGGTCGGGAGAGACCGTACGCGCACAGGACCGACACCACCATGCTGAAGAGCGTGCCGACGACCGTGACGCCCACGCTGACCAGCGCGGCCCGCGCGACCTGGCCGCCGCTGAGCAGCTCCTGGTAGTGGATGAGGGTGACGCCGCGGGGGACCACCACCAGGCCGCCCGTCTCGGTGATCGTCTCCACCGAGGAGAGGCTGGTGACGACCACGACCCAGACCGGGAAGAGGACGGCCAGGCAGACCAGCGTCAGCGTCACGCCCTTGGTGGCGAGTCCGGTCCTGGTCGGCGGCTCCTCCCACACCGGGCGCAGCCCGGACCTGCTGCCGGGCCTGATGCCGAAGCCGAGCACGCTCACCGCTTGTACACCCCCTGCTCGCCCATGAGGTGGGCGGCCTTGTTGGCGCCGAGCACCATCAGCAGGCCGAAGACGCCCTTGACGATGCCGATCGCGGCGCCGTAGCCGAAGTTGCCGTTGTCGAGGCCGGTGTTCCACACGTACGTGTCCAGGACCTCCGAGGCCGTGGGGCCCACCGCCGTGCGCTGGAGCAAGATCTGTTCGAAGCCGACCGTGAGGGCGTTGCCGACCTGGAGGACGAGCAGCAGGGCCACCACCGGGCGTAGGGCGGGCAGTTGGATGTGCCAGACGCGCTGCCAGCGGCTCGCGCCGTCCATCGCGGCGGCCTCGTACAGGTCGGGGCTGACCGCGGCGAGCGCGGCGAGGAAGACGATGACGCCCCAGCCCGCGTCCTTCCAGATCATCTCGAAGGTGATCAGGAACTTGAAGAGGCCGGGGTCGGTCATCAGGTCGAAGCCCTCGTGGCCATGGTCCCGCAGCACCTGCGCGACGAGGCCGGCCCCGCCGAACATCTGCTGGAAGACCGTGATGACGAGCACCCAGGAGAAGAAGTGCGGGAGGTAGAGGATTGCCTGGGCGACGGCCCGCACCCGGGGGCGCACGAAGCTGTGGATGAACAGCGCCAGCAGCACCGGGACGGGGAAGAACAGCGCCAGCTGGACGGCGAAGATGGCGAGGGTGTTGCGGACCGCCTGCCAGAACAGCCGGTCATCGGCCATGTGCCGGAAGTGCTCGAAGCCGATCCAGGGGCTCTGCGACATCGCCTGGAACGCGTTGTCCGCGATGTAGGGGTCGTAGTCCTGGAAGGCGACGACGTTGCCGGTCAGCGGTACGTAGTGGAAGACGAGCAGGAGCAGCAGCGCGGGCAGCACCATCAGGAGCAGGACGCGGTCGCGGCGCAGCCGGTGGCGGAGCGGGACCCGGGGCGAGGACCTCTTCGGCGGGGGCGCGCCCTGCGTGGCCGCGGTGGCGCGCTCGGCGGTGGCGGGCGGCCGAGCCGTGCTCTGGGCCATGTCAGGACGCCGAGCCGCCGGTGTCGTCCAGCAGCTTCCGGTACCAGTCGCGCAGCTCGTCGCCGCCGCCCGACTTCCGGTCCGAGGCGGCCTGCCGCACGTCGGAGACCCTTCTGCGGCCCCGCACGACGTCTTTCTCCAGGTCCTCGAACTCGGCGTTGAGCTCGGTGTACCGCGTCGGTTCGATGATCGTCATGCCGTGGAAGAGGGGTTTCCGCGTGTGCGCGCCCTGGCGCTGCTGCCAGCCGACCATGCCCCGGGTGACGTCCGGCAGATCGGCGTAGGCGATGAAGGGCGCGGGCGAGGCCAGGTACTCGTACGTGGAGAAGACCTCGTCGTTGCCCTTGCCGTTCTTGGTGAGGACGCCGTCCTCCAGGGTGTGGTGGATGCCCTCGACGCCGTACATCCGCAGCCTCTGCTCCTTCGAACCGTAGGGCGCCGCCGTGAAGTTGGCGAGGGCGAGGATGTCGCGGACGGTCGTCTCGTCGGCCTTCTCGCTGATGAACGTCCAGATGTCGGCGGGCGGGCGCGCGTACAGGGTGGGGGCTCCGCCGTCGGGCGCGAAGTAGTCGAACGCCTCCATGCGGAAATTTTTGTCGTCCACGCGCTGCACGGTGGCCTTGCCGTACCAGTCGGAGAGGTCGTGGCAGTACATCCAGACCTTGCCCGCCGCGCACAGGTCGCCGGCGCTGCCGGTCTCCGCCTTGGCGTCGGGGTGGACGAAGCCGGCCGAGTAGAGCCTGCGCGACCACTCCAGGGCTTCGAGGTACTCGTCGGTCTCGTAGCGGTTGACCAGCTTGCCGTCGACGAGCTTCCAGTAGTACGGCTTCTCCGGCAGCACCCCGAAGATGTGCCAGGCGGCCCAGGTCATGTCGCCGCACGCCCACACCTTGCTCCTGGGGGCGTTGAGCTGCTTGCACAGGTCGTAGAACTCCTGGGCGCCGGTGGGCGCTTCCAGGCCCTCCTTCGCGAAGAGGTCCGTGCGGTGGAAGGGCGCGATGTTCGGGGTGGTGGCGGAGGGCATCGGCAGGCCGCGCAGCTTGCCGCCGAAGACCGAGCGCCGCCAGGCACCGGTCGGGATCGCGGCGAGGTTGGGGTACTTCTTGACCTTGTCGCCGCTCAGGTAGGGCCCGAGGTCGGCGAACTTGTTGGCGACGGCGCTCGGTATCTTGCCGGTCAGCTCCCAGCCGGGCACGACCACCGCGTCCGGCACACTGCTGGAGGCGAGGACCGCGCCGAGTTTCTGGCCGTACGTGTCGCCCTGCTGGTTCCGCCAGGTGACGCGGACGCCCGCGGCCTCGTCCATCGCGGTCCAGTAGGGGTTGCCCCGCTGGGGCACGTTCCCCCAGATCGGCGACATGACGGTGAACCCGGCTCCCGTGCCGAGCCGTTCGGGCACCGATGTCCTGAGCTCGGCCGCGGGCAGGGCCTTGGTGAAACCCGCGGCCGAGCCGTTCTTGGCCGGGATGTCCGGGGTGACGAGGCCGGAGGCGACGTACGCCGGGAGCAGGTCCTTGAGCTTCTTCCCCGTCGTGGTGCCCTCGTTCTTCGACCCGCCGGCTCCGCAGGCCGTGAGCAGCGGAGTCCCGCCGGCCACGGCGAGCACCGCGAGGCCGGAGGAGGCGAGGAAGGCTCTCCGGTTCGGACCGGAGCCGGTGGAGCGCGGACCGGGGCCGGTGGAGGGGGCGTTCGGCGTCATTGCGTCGACCCTTCGTGGCGCGCGCCCGGATACACGGCGGTCGCCGCCGGTCGGCTTTCGAAGCGCTTCGATGTAGCTGAGGAGAGTAGGGGAGCGCCAGGGCCGTCACAAGGGTCCGGACGGAAGTAGCGTGTGTGTTCTGCGAGTTGTCGCACCCCCCGACGCCCAGGTGAACGGCGGGCCTTCTGGGTCTCGCGCCTTGACATGGACATCAGGTAACGCCGAACATCGAAGCGCTTCGAGTCGTCACCCTTTGATTCGCCGTCCGCCGAGGGGACCCGCACGTGACCGAGAGCCCGCCGCCGTTCCGTGACCCGGGGCTCGATCCGGACCGACGCGTCGACGACCTGCTGTCCCGGCTGACCGCCGACGAACGCCTCGCGCTCCTGCACCAGTTCGCGCCCGCCGTCGACCGGCTCGGCATCGGGGCGTTCCGCACCGGCCAGGAAGCTCTGCACGGCGTCGCCTGGATGGGGCCCGCCACGGTCTTCCCACAGGCCGTCGGGCTCGGCGCGACCTGGAACGACGACCTGCTGCGCAGGATCGGCGAGGCCGTCGCCGTCGAGGCGCGCGCCCTGCGCTCCCGCGACGAGCGCGTCGGCCTCAACGTCTGGGCCCCCACCGTGAACCTCCTGCGCCACCCGCTGTGGGGCAGGAACGAGGAGGGGTACGCGGAGGACCCGCACCTGACCTCCGCCCTCGCCGCCGCCTACACCCGGGGCCTGCGCGGGGACCACCCGACGCACTGGCGCACCGCGCCCGTCCTCAAACACTGGCTGGCCCACAACAACGAGACGGACCGGGACACCTCCAACGCCTCCGTCAGCCCCCGCGTCCTGCACGAGTACGACCTGCGTGCCTTCCGTCACGCCGTCGAGGCGGGCGCGGTCGCCGGCGTGATGCCCGCCTACAACCTCGTCAACGGCCGCCCCAACCACGTATCGCCTCACCTGCGCGACCAGTTGAGGCGCTGGACCGACGACGAACTGCTCGTCTGCTCCGACGCGGGCGCGCCCAGCAACCTCGTCGACAGCCAGCACTACTTCACCACGCACGAGGAAGCCGTCGCCGCCGCCCTCGTCGCGGGTGTGGACAGCTTCACCGACCACGGCACGGACCCGGACGTCGTCGTCGGCCGCCTGCGGCGCGCTCTGGCGGCGGGACTGCTGAGCGGCTCGGACATCGACGCGGCCGTCCGCCGGCACCTCACCGTCCGCCTGCGGCTCGGCGAGTTCGACCCGGACGGCGGCCCGTACGGGTCGGCGGACGCGAGCGGCCTCGACACGGCCGAACACCGGGAGCTGGCCCGCGAGGCCGCCGAACAGGCCGTCGTCCTGCTCAAGAACGACGGCCTGCTGCCCCTCGCGCCCCCGCCCGGCGGCGCCCGCGTCGCGGTCGTCGGCCTCCTCGCGGACGAGTGCAAGACCGACTGGTACAGCGGCACCCTGATCCGCCGCAGCACCGTCCTCGACGGGCTGCGCGAGCGCTTCGGCGCCGAGCGGGTGGTCTGCGCCGAGGGCGTGGACCGGGTGCGCCTGAAGTGCGCCGGCGGCTGGCTGCGGGTGCCGGTGTCCGC
>NZ_JAFEXF010000199.1 GCF_016905445.1 Streptomyces sp. G44 | reverse complement strand
GCCGGGCGGCGGCGACGGCCTGGTTGCCGCCCTTGCCGCCGGGGTGGACGGCCAGGTCGGAGCCGAGGACCGTCTCGCCGGCCGCGGGGCGCCGCTCCACCCCGACCACCAGATCGGCGTTGGCGGAGCCCACGACCAGCAGGTCGAGGCCCGCGTCGCCCGCGTCGCCCGTGCTGGCGGTGCTACCGGTGTCGGCAGTGTGGGCCGTGTCGGCAGTGTGGGCCGTGTGGGCCGTGTGGGCCGTGTGGGCCGTGTGGGCCGTGTGGGCCGTGTTGTCAGTGTTGGCCGTGTTGTCGTCGTGCATGTGCTGCTTCCTGCTTTCGTACGGTGCCGAGGCGAGGCGGTCAGGAGAAATTCTTCACGTTCTTCGCCGTGACGACCTTCACCGGTACCTTCACCGTCTCCCGCACCTTCTTGCCCTGCGCCGCCCGCACCGCGTTCTCCACGGCGATCCGGCCCAGTTCCCTCGGCTGCTGCGCCACGGACGCGTACAGCGTGCCCGCCCCGACCGCCTTCAGTCCGTCGGGGGTGCCGTCGAAGCCCACCACCGGCACGGCCTTGCCCGCCTTGTCGCCGAGCGCCTTGACCGCGCCGAGCGCCATCTCGTCGTTCTCGGCGAAGACGCCGTTCACGCCCTTGTGGGACTGGAGGAGATTCGTCATGACGTCCAGGCCCTTGGTGCGGTCGAAGTCCGCGGGCTGCCTGGCGACGACGTCGATGCCGGGGTACGCCTTGATGCCCTCGGCGAAGCCCTGCCCGCGCTCGCGGCTCGCGGAGGTGCCCGGCGTGCCCTGGAGGACGACGACCTTGCCCTTGCCGCCCAGCTTCTCGGCGAGGGTCCTCGCCGCGAGCCTGCCGCCCGCCACGTTGTCGGAGGCGACGAGCGTGGCCGTCTCCGCCTTGTTCACGCCCCGGTCCGCCGCGACCACCGGGATGTCCTGCTTGTTGGCGCCCCGCACGGCCGGGCCCGCCGCGTCGGAGTCCACCGGGTTCACGATGATCGACTTCACGCCCTCGCCGGTGAAGTTCTGGAGCTGGTTGGTCTGCTGGGAGGCGTCGTTCTGCGCGTCGGTGACGGTCAGGTCGATCCCCGCCTTCGCGGCCTCGGCCTGCGCGCCCTCCTTCATCTGCACGAAGAAGGGGTTGTTGAGGGTGGACAGCGACATGCCGACCTTCGTCGAGGTGCCCGAGGAGCCCGAGTCGAAGAAGGAGACCGCGCCGATCACCACCGCGACGACCACGGCGGCCACCGCGTACTTCACCGCCTGCGGCCCCTTGCCCCGCACACCCCCGGACGCGCCCGACGAGGCCCCGGGAGTCGCCCCCGCGCGCCTGCGCAACGTGTCCAGCAGGACCGCCAGCGCGATGACGACACCGATCACGACCTGCTGCCAGAAGGCGGAGACCGACAGGAGGTTGAGGCCGTTGCGCAGCACCGCGAGGATCAGCGCCCCGATGAGCGTGCCCGACGCCTTGCCGACGCCGCCCGCGAGGCTCGCGCCGCCGATGACGACCGCGGCGATGGCGTCGAGTTCGTACCCCTGCGCGGCCTGCGGCTGCGCGGAGACCAGGCGGGAGGCGAGCACGATGCCCGCGACGGCCGCGAAGAGACCGGAGAGCGCGTAGATCACGAGCTTCTGGCGCTTGACGCGCAGGCCGGACAGGCGGGCCGCCTCTTCGTTGCCGCCGATCGCGTACATGGAGCGCCCGATGAACGTCCGGCCGAGGACCAGCGCCGTCAGCAGGCCCATCACGACCATCACGATCACGGGGACCGGCAGCCACCCGCCCACCGTGTCACCGAGGTGCGCGACCGCGTCGGGGAACGGGATCGGGCTGCCCTGCGAGATCACCAGGGACAGGCCGCGGGCCACCGACAGCATGGCGAGCGTCGCGATGAACGGCGGCAGCTTCCCGTACGAGACGAGCAGGCCGTTGACGAACCCGCACGCCATGCCCGTGGCGACGGCGAGGACGACCGCGAGCCAGACCGGCAGCCCCTCCGAAGTCGCCGACCAGGCGAGGACGGTGGCCGACAGCGCGGCCACCGAGCCGACCGACAGGTCGATGCCCGCCGACACGATCACGAACGTCACGCCGAACGCGAGGATCGCCGTCACGGCTGCCTGCACGCCCACGTTGAGCAGGTTCTGCGTGGTGAGGAAGTCGCCGGAGAGCAGCGACATCGCCACGACCAGGACGATCAGGGCGCTCAGCGCGCCGTTGTCGAGCAGGACGCGCCGGAGCGTCGCCGCGCCACCCGCGTCACGCCTCAGGGTTTCAGTGGCCACGGGAGCCCTCCGCTTCTTCGTCTTCGTCGTTCCGTGTGTCCGTCGGGGCCGCCGTGCCGACGGCGAGCGCCATCAGAGCGTCCTGCGTCGCCTCGTCCGCGCTCAGCTCACCGGCGATCCGGCCCTGCGCCATGACCAGGACCCGGTCGCTCATGCCGAGCACCTCGGGCAGGTCGCTGGAGATCATCAGGACGGCGTGGCCGGAGGCCGTCAGTTCGTTGATCAGCTGGTAGATCTCGACCTTCGCGCCCACGTCGATGCCGCGCGTCGGCTCGTCGAGGATCAGCACCTTGACGTCCGCCAGCAACCACTTGCCGATGACGACCTTCTGCTGGTTGCCGCCGGAGAGCGTGCGCACGTGCTGGCCGAGCCCGGCCATGCGCACCTTCAGCCGCTCCGCGATCCGGGCGGCGTCCCTCGCCTGCCCCTTGAGGTCCACGAGCCCGGCCCGGGTCGCCGAACGCAGCGTCACCAGGCCGAGGTTCTCCCGCACGGACGCGTCGAGGACCAGCCCCTGGCCCTTGCGGTCCTCCGGTACGAGGCCGATGCCCGCGCCCATCGCGGCGTTCACGTCGTGCCGGGGCAGCCGCTCGCCGCGTACGCCGACGCTGCCCGCGTCGTAGGGGTCGGCGCCGAAGACCGCGCGCGCCACCTCGGTACGGCCCGCGCCGACGAGCCCCGCGAGGCCGACGACCTCACCGGCCCGCACCTCGAAGCTGACGTCGTGGAAGACGCCGTCCCGGGTCAGCCCTTCGACCGACAGCAACGGCGGCCCGGGGTCGGGGCGTCGGCGCGGGTACTGCTGCTCGATGCTGCGGCCCACCATGAGGCGCACGAGTTCGTCCTCCGGAGTGGAGGCGGGCACCTGGTCGACGCTGCGGCCGTCCCGCAGCACGGTGACGCGGTCGCCGAGGGCGGCGATCTCGTCGAGGTGGTGGGTGATGAAGACGATGCCCACCCCGTCCTCGCGCAGCGCGCGCACGATGGCGAAGAGCTTGTCGACCTCCTCGGAGGTCAGGACGGCGGTCGGCTCGTCCATGATGAGCACGCGCGCGTCCAGGCTCAGCGCCTTGGCGATCTCCACCATCTGGAGCCGGGCGATGCCCAGTTCGCGCACCTTGGCGCGCGGTGACACCTGGACGCCGACCCGCTTGAGCAGCACCTCGGCGTCGGCCTCCATCTTCTTGCGGTCGATCATCCCGAAGCGGCGCGGCTGCCGCCCCAGGAAGATGTTCTCGGCGACCGTCAGATCCGGTACGAGGTTGAACTCCTGGTGGATCGTGGCGATGCCGAGCCGCTCGGCGTCCTGCGCGCCATGGATGCGTACGTCCTCGCCGTCCACGACGACGCGGCCGCTGTCGGGGCGGTAGGCACCGGAGAGCGTCTTGATGAGGGTGCTCTTGCCCGCGCCGTTCTCACCGAGCAGGACGTGCACCTCGCCGCGGCGCAGATCGAAGTCGACGGAGTCCAGCGCGACGACGCCCGGGAACGTCTTGCGGATGCCTTCGATGCGCAGCAACTCGCTCCGGTCACTCACGGGTCGCTCCTTCGGGTCGTACGGAGGTGTCCTCGCCGGTGCCCCGGCCGGCGCGCCCAGCGGTGTTCCCGGCAGCGCTGTCACCGGGGCCCTCGCCGCAGGAACGCCGGACGACGAGGCGGGCGGGCAGGGTCACGGACCGGGGGGTCCTGCCCTCGATCCGGTCGATCAAGGCGTGCACGGCGGCCCTGCCCAGGTCACCCGTCGGCTGGGCGATCGCGGTGACGGGCGGGTCGGTGTGCACGAACCACGGGATGTCGTCGAACGCCGCGAGCCCGATGTCGTGCGGGACCCGCAGGCCGCGCGCGCGGATCGCGTCGAGGGCGCCGAGCGCCATGAGGTTGTCGGCGGCGAAGACGACCTCGGGCGGCTCGGGCAGGGCGAGGAAGCGCTCGGTGGCGCGGCGCCCGCTGGCGGCCTGGAAGTCGCCCTGGCCGATGTAGGCCTCGGGCAGGGCGATGCCGTGCGCGCGCAGGGCGTCGCGGAAGGCCTCGACGCGTTCGCTGCCGGTGGTCGTGGCGGCCGGACCCGCGATGATGGCGAGCCTGCGGTGGCCGAGGCCGTGCAGATGGGCGACCAGGTCACGCACGGCCCGGCGCCCGTCGGAGCGGACGACGGGGACGTCCACGCCGGGGATCCACCGGTCCACGAAGACCATCGGGGTGCCGGCGCGCACCGCGTCCAGCATCAGCGGGGAGCCGCCGTCGGCGGGGGAGACCAGCAGCCCGTCGATCCGCCGGTCCAGGAGGGTCCGCACGTGGTGGTCCTGGAGGTCGGGCCGCTCGTCCGCGTTGCCGATGATCACGCTGTAGCCGAGCGCGCGGGCCGCCTCCTCGACGGAACGGGCCAGCTCGGTGAAGTACGGGTTGAGCACATCGCTGATGACCAGGCCGAGGGTGCGGGTCTGGTCGGTGCGCAGGGAGCGGGCGACGGCGTTGGGGCGATACCCGAGCGCCTCGACGGCCGCGGCCACGCGGGCCCGGGACGCGGGGCTGACCGAGGGGTGGCTGTTGAGCACCCGCGACACGGTGGCGACGGACACACCGGCCTCGGCCGCGACGTCTTTGATGCTCACCGAGCTTGCGCCCATCGTCGGTCCACCTCCTTGTGGAATCGATTACACGGAGGATTGGAAACGATTACACGGGGCGGTGGCAAGAGGGAGGAGGGCGCCGGGAGGCGAGTGAGATCTGATCGTGATGAAGGCGGGGGAACGGGCTCGGATGAGCGCGAGGTATTTATTGGCTTGCCCCGCGGCGGTCCGGCCGGATAGGAATCCCCCATGCTCAAGGGTGACAAGATCGGGCTCAGGGCCCGGCACGAGGACGACATACCGGTGCTGCGGACCGAGCTCTACGACGACGTGGTCATCGGCTCGCGGGCCGAGAGCGGGCCATGGCGGCCGATCACCCCCGGCTCGAAGGACCCGCGGCTCTTCGTGGACGACAAGGAGCAGGGGCACGTCCCGTTCTCCGTGGTGGAGCCGGAGAGCGGCGCGCTCGTCGGCACCGCGACGCTGTGGGGCATCGACAACCACCACCGGTCGGCCCACATCGGCCTCGGCCTGCTGCCGTCCGCACGCGGCAAGGGCTACAGCACCGACGTGGTCGCGGTGCTGTGCCACTACGGCTTCGTCGTACGCGGCATGCGGCGGTTGCAGATAGAGACACTGGCGGACAACACCGCCATGCTGCGCTCCGCCGAGCGCAACGGCTTCGTGCGCGAGGGCGTGCTGCGCTCCTCGGCCTGGGTGCTCGGCGAGTTCCTGGACGAGGTGCTGCTCGGGCTCCTCGCCGAGGAGTGGCAGCCGTCCCTGAAGGCCTGGACCGTCGGCCGGGGCGCGGCCGCCGCGGGCGCCCCGCTCAGCTGAACGGCACCGTCAGCCACGGGCTGTCCGGGTCCGTGGTCAGCGCGCGGTGGGCGTGCAGGACATCCGTGTACCAGGAGCCGAACGACTCCTCGTCGAAGTGGAGGCAACGGCCCAGGACGTACCCCGCCGAGAACTCCTCCCACGACGTGTACGCGGCCCGCGCGGCCCGTGACGCCCGCTCGACGGCGGCGCGCAGCTCCGCCTCGGTCGCGTACCGCGCGCCCCGCCCCCAGCGGGCCATCTTGGAGGCGCGGCCGATGTCCCAGGCCGCGATGGTGCGCACGAAGCCGTCCGGCGGCAGGAGTTCGTCGGCGCGGAAGCGCGCCTCGTAACGCAGGATCTTGCCGACCAGGCCGCGCATGGCCCGCACGAAGTCGTCGAGCTCCGGGTCGTCGCCCGGCCGGTGCGGGGTGCCGGGGCCGCCGGTCTCCACGACGCGGTTGCGCAGGGTGACCTCGACGCACTCCCGCCACCGCTCCGGGTCCAGGCGGGGCCCGACCTCGGCGATCACCGCGAGCCGGGCGCCGAGGACGAAGTCCCAGTACCAGGGGCTGACTTCCCGCGTCAGCAGCCGCTCCTGGGTGGCGAGCCACTCCTCGCGGCTGTGCACGCCCCAGGACTCGGCCAGGCGGCCCACTTCGTTGTGGTGGCCCGCGCCGTGCCAGTCGAGGGTGTTCCACGGGGCGCCGTTGGCGAAGCACAGGTGCGCCCCGCAGGCCAGGCCGTGCAGCAGCGGCCCGGGAGCGGGCGCCCCGGTACGGCGCGTCTCGATGCGGTCGCCGAGGCCGTCGTCCCGGTGGTGGCGCTCGTGCAGGTCGGCCCAGACCTCCCGCTCGTCGTCGGTGGTCAGGTAGTACTGCTCGCAGGGCGTCGCCGCGTTGATCACCAGGATGTCGACGTCGTCCGGGCAGCCCTCGGCGAGCGCGCCGAGCGTGACGAACTCGTAGACGACGGCGGGGTGCGGGCGCGGGAGCAGCCCGGCGGTGTACACCTGCGCCGCCTTCCGGCCGTCCGGCAGGTCGACGGTGAGCAGCGGGCTCGCGTCCGCGCCGGGGTCCTTCTCGTGCAGCGCCACCGGCCGGTACAGGCCCTCCACGGCGACGGCCCGCAGGTACGTGTACGCGTCGTCGGCCTCGCAGAGCTCGTACAGGTGCTCTTCGAGGTCGGCGGGCGCCTGCCAGCGGCTGCCGTCCTCCGGGGCGGGGACGAAGGGGAATATCTCGTCGTGGAACTCGTCCTCGGCCTCGGCTGCCGCGTGCATCGTCGTCACTCCGGTCTCGGGTCCGCGTCCCGGGTGCGCTTCCGGGCACATCCGGATCGATCTTGGTGGTACCGCACCTTACGCGGGCACCTCCAGCCGCAGCGACTTCAGGCCGTTGATGAAGTGCGAGACCAGCCGCCGGGGCGGCGCCGCGAGCCGCAGCGCGGGCAGCGCGCGGACCACTTCCTCGTGGAACACCCGCAGTTGCAGCCGGGCGAAGTGCGCGCCGGGGCAGACGTGCGGCCCCTCGCCGAACGCCACATGGGGGTTGGGCGAACGGGCCAGGTCCAGGCGGTGCGGGTCGGTGAAGACCCGCTCGTCGTGATGGGCGGAGGCGTGGAAGACGACGACCTTGTCCCCGGCCGCCACCCGCACCCCCGCCAGCTCCGTGTCGCGGGCCGCGGTGCGCCGGAAGCTGAGCACCGGCGGGTGCACGCGCAGCAGTTCGTCGACGGCGGTGGCCATGCCGACCGTGCCGTGGCGCAGCCGTCCGTACGCACGGGGGTTCCCGGAGAGCGCGAGCAGTCCGCCCGGGGCGGCCGAGCGCACGGTGTCGTTGCCCGCCACGGTGAGCAGGAAGAAGAACATCTCCAGCTCGGGGGTGGTGAGTTCGGCGTCCGTGGCGAGCGTCGTCAGGATGTCGTCGGCCGGATGGCCGCGTTTGTGCGCGGCCAGCGCCCGCGCGTAGTCGAACATGTCGCGCAGCATCGCGGGGGAGCGCGGGTTCACGGGAGCGGCGGTATTGCCGGGCGCGCGGCCCGGCGGCACCGCCCCGGCCGTTTCGGCTGCTTCATCGGGGTCCTGGTAGCCGATGACACGCCGCGTCCAGTGCAGCAGCAGGCCGCAGTCGTCCGGCGGGACGCCGAGCAGGTCGGCGAGGTTGAGCAGGGCGTAGTCGTCGGTGACGGCGGTGACCACGTCGAAGGTGCCGTCCCCGGCGCGGGCCCGCTCCACGCCCGCGTCCAGCAGGGCGCGCGCCCGCTCGCGTGCCCGCGCCTCGAAGCGCGCGATTCGCTTCGGCGTGAACGCCCGGCCGACCAGCCGACGCAACCGGCCGTGGTCCGGCGGATCCTGATTGAGCATCATGCGCCGGATGAACGGCAGGTCGCCCGGGTCGGGATCACGGATCTGGGTGGCCCCCAGGTGCGAGGAGAAGGTGGCCGCGTCCTTCAGGACCCGCACGACGTCGGCGTGCCGGGTCACCGCCCAGAACCCGGGCCCCGCCGGCCACCCCAGCACCCCGGGCTCGTCCTGCCAGGCCACCGGGTGGTGGTCGCGCAGCACGCGATACCGCTCGTGGGGGACGCCCGCCGCGTACAGGCGGGGGTCGAAGACGTCGGGGACGGGCGGTGTCGTCGTGCCGCGCCGCGCACTCACGCCCCGGAGCCTTCCGGGCCGGTGCCGGCGCGCAGGAAGTCCTCCACCGTGCGGATCAGTTCGAGGGGCACCTCGTCCATCGCGTAGTGCCCCGCCCCGGGCAGCTCGGCCAGCTCTCCTCGCGGGTACGCGCGCAGCCACGTGCCCCGCATCAGGTCGGCCGAGAGCGCCGGGTCGAGCCCGCCGGTGACGGCGAGCGCGGGCACGGGGCACCCCTCGACCTCGGCGTGGAAGTCCTCGCCCGCCCAGGAGTCGAGCCAGGCGCGGAACGCCTTGGCGTCGCTGACGGCGAACGAGCGGTCGACCATGCGGTCCAGCCAGGCGCGGGGGCGCACGCCACCCGTGGTGAAGTCGATGATGGCGCGCCGGTTGTCCGGGATGTGCGCGGCGGAGGCGAACAGCTCCCACTGCTCGGGCGGCAGCCGCAGCCCCGACGCGGGGACGGGCGAGACGCCCACGAGACGGCGTACCCGGTGCGGGGCGGCGGCCAGCACGCGCTGGGCGACGCTGCCGCCCATCGAGTGGCCGACCAGCGAGAACCGCTCCCAGCCGAACCGGTCGGCGAGATCGAGGACATCGGCCGCGCCCTCACCCGTCGTGTACGCGCCGACCGCGTCCTTGGCGCCGCCGTAGCCGCGCAGGTCCACCACCGCGTACTGGAACGATTCGGTGTCGAGATCCGCGAGCACGGGCTCGTACGCCGACCGGTCGGCGAACCAGCCGTGGACGGCGATCACCTTGTGCGGGCCTTCGCCGAGCAGGGTGTGGGGGAGCGGGTAGGAGGCCACATCGACTCCGATCGACGGCACGTCCGGGCGACGCCGGTCGGCGCCGGCCCGCGACCACGGTGACCGTGACTCCCCGCCCGCGCAAGGGCGCGCGGGCCGTGCCGGGGGTGTCGCGGTGCATCCGGCGGACGGCCCGCGGCGCGGTGCCGGGCTGATCGGCACGCGGCAGGGCCCGTCCGACGCCTCCAGCGGCGGTGTCCGGCGCGTCGGGGCCGCCGCCCCTGCCCCCGCCCGGGCGGCGGGGCAGGGTCGTCGCCCTTACCCCCGCGCGCCCTCTTCGCGCTCCCGGTGCGCCCCCGATTCACGCGATGGTGCGATCATCTGCGGCCGTCCGGATGGCGGCGCGGGGACACGGGTAGGGCGGGGGCCATGACGCAGCCGTTCGAACTGCCGCACTTCTACATGCCGTATACCGCGCGGCTCAATCCCCACCTGGAGGAGGCCCGCGCGCACTCCTCGCGCTGGGCGCGCGACATGGGCATGCTGGAGGGCTCCGGCATCTGGGAGCAGAGCGACCTCGACGCGCACGACTACGGCCTGTTGTGCGCGTACACCCACCCGGACTGCGACGGCCCGGCGCTGTCGCTGATCACCGACTGGTACGTGTGGGTCTTCTTCTTCGACGACCACTTCCTGGACATGTACAAACGCACGCAGGACCGGGCGGCCGGCAAGGCCCATCTCGACCGGCTGCCCCTCTTCATGCCCATGGACCTCGCGACGCCCGTCCCCGAGCCGCGCAACCCGGTCGAGGCGGGCCTCGCCGACCTGTGGGCGCGCACCGTGCCCGCGATGTCCGCCGACTGGCGCCGCCGCTTCGCGGAGTCCACCGAACACCTCCTCAACGAGTCCCTGTGGGAGCTGTCCAACATCAACGAGGGGCGGATCGCCAACCCCGTCGAGTACATCGAGATGCGCCGCAAGGTCGGCGGCGCCCCCTGGTCCGCGGGGCTCGTGGAGTACGCGACCGCCGAAGTGCCCGCCGCCGTCGCCGGGACCCGGCCGCTGCGCGTGCTCATGGAGACGTTCTCCGACGGCGTCCACCTGCGCAACGACCTCTTCTCGTACCAGCGTGAGGTCCAGGACGAGGGCGAGCTGAGCAATGGCGTGCTCGTCCTGGAGACCTTCTTCGGCTGCACGACCCAGCAGGCCGCCGACATCGTCAACGACATCCTGACCTCACGCCTGCACCAGTTCGAACACACGGCGGTCACCGAAGTGCCCGCCCTCGCCCTGGAGAAGGGGCTCACCCCGTCCGAGGTCGCCGCGGTCGCCGCGTACGCCCGGGGGCTCCAGGACTGGCAGTCGGGCGGCCACGAATGGCACCTGCGCTCCAGCCGGTACATGAACGAGGGCGCGCTCGCCGCCTCACCGCTCGCCGGGCCCACCGGCCTCGGCACCTCCGCCGCCGACGTGGGCGCGCTGCTCGCGGCCGCCGGGGCGGAGCGGCTGCGCGCCTTCACCCACGTCCCCTACCAGAAGGTGGGCCCCTCGATCCTGCCCGACTTCCTCATGCCGTTCCCCCTGCGGCTCAACCCGCACCTGGACGCGGCGCGGCCCCGGCTCACCGCGTGGTCGCACGCGATGGGCATCCTGGAGGAAGGCGTCTGGGACGAGGACAAGCTCGACGCGTACGACCTTCCGCTGTGCGCGGCGGGCATCGGCCCCGACGGCACGGCGGACGCCCTCGACCTCAGCTCGCAGTGGCTGGCCTGGGGCACCTACGGCGACGACTACTACCCCCTGGTCTTCGGCCACCGCCGCGACTTCGCCGCGGCCAGGCTCTGCACGGAACGGCTCGCCGGATGCATGCCGGTCGAGGGCGCCCCGGCCACCGTGCCCGTGAACGGCATGGAGCGCGGCCTCGCCGACCTGTGGGCGCGCACCACCCGCGACATGGCCCCCGAGCAGCGGCGCGGTGTGCGGCACACCGTGGTGGTCATGACGGAGAGCTGGCTGTGGGAGCTGGCCAACCAGCTCCAGAACCGCATCCCCGACCCGGTCGACTACCTGGAGATGCGCCGCGCCACCTTCGGCTCCGAGCTCACCATGAGCCTGTGCCGCATGGGCCACGGCCCCGCCGTGCCCCCGGAGATCTACCGCAGCGGCCCGGTCCGCTCGCTGGAGAACGCCGCGATGGACTACGCGATGCTCCTGAACGACGTCTTCTCGTACCAGAAGGAGATCGAGTACGAGGGCGAGGTCCACAACGGCATCCTGGTCGTGCAGAACTTCTTCGGCTGCGACTACCCGACCGGGCTCGGCGTCATCCACGACCTGATGACGCAGCGCATGCGGCAGTTCCAGCACGTGGCCGAGCACGAATTCCCCGTCCTGTACGAGGACTTCGGCCTGACGGCGGAGGGCCGCGCCGTCCTGGACGGCTACGTGGTGGAGCTCCAGAACTGGCTGGCCGGCATCCTGAACTGGCACCAGGGCTGCCGCCGGTACGGCGCCGAGGACCTGGCGAGGCGGGCGCACGGCTTCGTGCCGGACCGGGCGCCGAGCGTCCCCTCGATCGCCGGACTGCGCTGACGCGCCCGGATCAGGCCCCGGCGGGCACTCCCGCGGGCTCCGCGTGCCGCACGGCGGCCCGCGCCAGCGCCCGCACGACCGGGTGCGGGCGCGAGCCGTCGCCGAACAGCTCGGGCTGGAAGAGCGTGGCCAGGAAGAAGGGGTGACCGGGCAGTTCGGCGACCCGCACCTGGCCGTTCTCGTCCGCACCGGTGAAGCGAAGCCCGTGCGCGCGCAGCGTGTCGAGGTGCCGGCCAGGGCCGTAGGAGCAGTGGTAGCGCTCGACGGACCGGTCGGCGCCGAGCACCGATTCGGCGAGCGAGCCGGGGGCGAGCGTCACCGCGCCCTCGTGGCCGACCAGTGAGCAGGCGAGCGGTTCGATCAGCAGGTCCGCCGCGTCCGGGTCGTGCTCGGCGTGCGCGACCCCGGTCAGGCCGCACACGTTCCGCGCGTACTCAAGGAGCACGTGCTGGAAGCCGCCGCAGGTGCCGAGGAAGGGAATGCCCTCCTCGCGCGCCGTGCGGATCGCGGCCAGCGCCCCCGCCTCGCTGCGGTACGGACTGCCGGGGACCACCCACACCGCGTCGAAACCGCGTACGGCGTCCGGCTCCTCGGCCTCCTCCGTCCCGATCCAGTAGGCGTCGAGGACCAGCCGGTCGTCGGCGGCGAGGGCGTCCAGGAGCCGGGGGAGGCGCCGGTGCGCGGTCACGTTCGGCGAGCGGTCGCCGATCAGCGCGATGCGGGCGGGTGTCCGGGTGTGCGTCGTCATGGCGATCATCCTGTGCGCGTCCCACGGTTCACGTCCAACGATGAAACCTGCATCCCTCATAAGCGTTCCTGATGCGGTGAGATCCTTGCCCGCATGGACCCGCACCTCCTGCGTACGTACGTGACGGTGGCCCGCCTCGCCTCCTTCTCCGAGGCCGCGCGCGAGCTCGGCTACACCCAGTCCGCCGTCTCCCAGCACATCGCCGCCCTGGAGCAGGACCTCGGCGCCGCCCTGCTGACCCGTCGCCCCGTGGCCGCCACCCCCGCGGGCACGCGCCTGCTGGAACACGCGGGACCTCTGCTGCTGCGCCTGGACGCGGCGCGCGCCGAGGTCATCCGCATGGCCGCCGCGCCCGAGCAGGGCCTGACCCTGGCCGCCGCCCCGGCCGCGCTGACCCGGCGCACCGCCGAGGCGCTGCCCCCGACGGGCGTCACCCTGTCCGTGCTGCCCCGTGACGAGATCCCGGCGGCCGTCGCGACCGGCGCCGTCGGCCTCGGCCTCGTCGACGGCCTCGCCGCGCCCAACGACCCGCTGCGCCTGCCCGACGTGGCGCCCCTCACCGCGCGGGGCGTCAGCCAGGAGCCCGTGGCCGTCCTGTTCCCCGAAGGCCACCCGCTGGCCCGCCGCTGCGGGCTCCGCCTCGACGACCTCGTCGACGCCCGTTGGCTGGACGCGCCCGCGACCGGCGTGCCGCTGGCCCAACTCCGCGCCGCCGCCGGCACGTCGGGCTTCCGGCCCGCGCTGCGTTACGACGGTACGGACCTGCGGACCCTCACCACGCTGGCCGCGGCGGGGCACGGCCTGACGCTGCTGCCGCGCTCGGTCGCGGACGACGCGCCGGGAACGGTCGCCGTGCCGCTGACCGCGCCCCGCGTCGTCCACCGCACGGAGCTGCTCCACGCGGGCGCCCTGCGCGGTCCCGCCGCCGCGCTCGCCGCGCGCCTGGACGTCACCCGTTCGTGAGGCGTCGCGGCCGGGTCACGCCGGGTAGAGCTGTGGCCGGAGGCGAGCCATGGATCAGATCACGTTGCGTCCCAAGCCGATGCCGGGCCGGGGCACCGGCGGTGACAGGGAGGAAGGCCCCGGCCGGAGCCCGTGCCCTGCCCCTGCGGGACACCCCGGTGAGAGCGGCGGTCCGCACACCGCGGGGCGCCGCGGACGACGGGTGGCGGCCGTGCTGTCCGGCGTACTGCTGGCCGTGTTCCTGGTGCTGTGCGGGGTCGGCATCGGCACCCTGGGCGTCACGGCCGCAGGGATGAGCGTGCTCACGGGGCTGCGGCTGCCGACGCCCCCGCCGGGCCCGGCCCAGCCGTCCCCGGGCGAGGGCGTCCTGTCCGGCCACCACGAGCCGCCGACAGCTCCGAAATCCGGCGCTCCGAAGCCCGGCGCCGCGAACACTGGCACTGCGCACCCCGGCACTGCGCACCCCGGCACTGCGCACCCCGCCCCCGCCAAGCGCGCGCCCGCGTCGCCCGCGTCGCGGAGGCCCGGCCC
>NZ_JAFEXF010000198.1 GCF_016905445.1 Streptomyces sp. G44 | reverse complement strand
CCGCGCGGCATGGCTGGCGCCGGGCACCCCCGAACCGCCGCCCGCCCGCTACGCCGACCGGGTCGACGCACTCTTCGTCCACCACACCGACTCCCCGAACCGCTACGCCTGCGCCGACGCGCCGCGCGTCATCCGCTCCCTGTACGCGGGGCAGGCGGGCAGCCGGAAGTGGGACGACATCGGCTACAACTTCCTGGTGGACCGCTGCGGCACGCTGTACGAGGGGCGGGCGGGCGGCGTCGAGCGGCCGGTCGTGGGCGCCCACACCCAAGGGTTCAACCAGCGCTCGGCGGGGGTCGCGGCGATCGGCACGTTCACCGCGGGGACGCCGGTGCCCAGAGCCATGGCCGATGCCATCGCGGCTCTGGCGGCCTGGAAGCTCGGCCTCACGGGCGTCGATCCGCGCGGCGCCGCGCTGCTGGTCTCCAGCCATGACATGAGCCGGTTCCGCGTCGGCACCGAAGCGGCACTGCCCACGGTCGCGGGCCACAAGGACGGCTACGCCACGCACTGCCCAGGCGCCGCCCTGACCGCCAGGCTCCCCGCCATCAGGGAGGCGGCCGCCCGCCTCCAGGGACGCGAGCCGGGCCCCCGCGCCGCCCACCATCCCGCGGAGTAGCCGCCGCGCGCGGCCCGGCGCACCACCGCGAGGACGAGCTCGCGCTCCTGAGCGTCAACCGGTTGCGGACGTACCGCCCGTGGCCGCATCGAGCGGCGGCAGGCGACCGTGGACGGCGTGTTCACGGTGTTCGCGCGACGTGGCAACGCCCAGATGTGCGGGAAGGAGATCGCGCAGGGGGCGGGCGCCGCGACGCCGACCCTCCACAGCCACCACAACGACAAGGAGAGCCTCTGCCGCGGGGCCGTGGAGGTGGCCGCCGACCGGATCGGGGCGCAGGGCCTCGCCGTCGTCGAGCAGCTGCGCGAGGTTCCCGCGGACAGCGACCCGCGCCCGCCGCTCACGGCCGTGGTCGGCGGCTCGCGAACGGAAGGCCGCGCCAGGCGGCGGTGCGCGTGCGCACGGCCCTTCCGGTGCGTTCCGCCCTCGCCGGGCCGACTGGCCCGCCTGGCTCTCGCCGGCCGCCTGGGGCCGTGCGGCCCGGAAGCCGCCGCAGAAGCACTTCCTCGGCGGACGGCTTCCTGTCGGCCCACGGCAACTGGCCCCGACCTCGACCCGCCACCTCGTGGAGGCTCACCCGCGTCGGCGAGAATCACGCGCATGGCAGCGCTGAACGAGATCCTCCCCGTGGAAGCCGTCCTCCTCGACGCCCCGGCGGCCGACTGGCGCGAAGCCGTCCGGCGCGCCGGTGACCTCATGGTCGCCACCGGCACCGCCACGGACGCGTACACCACCGAGATGATCGAGAACGTCGAGGAGAACGGGCCGTACATCGTCATCGCGCCCGGCCTCGCCTTCGCCCACGCCCGGCCCTCGCCGGCGGTCCTCGGCACCGGCATGTCGTGGGTACGGCTGGCGGAGCCCGTGGAGTTCGGGCACGAGACCCACGACCCCGTCGAACTGGTCGTCGGCCTCGCCGCGCAGGACGCCGCCGAGCACACCGCGGCGATGGGCGCGCTCGCCCGGCTGCTCGCGGACCCCGGCACCGCGCGCGCCCTGCGCGAGGCCCCCACGCCGCGCGCCGTGCACGCCCTCCTGTCCGGCGAACCCCGGGCCGCGCACCGCGAGAGGGCGGCGGTGCGTGACGCCGGAGACCCGCACAAGATCCTGACGGTGTGCGGCAACGGCGTCGGCACGAGCCTGTTCCTCAAACAGACCCTTGAGGGCGTCCTGGACCGCTGGGGGTGGAGCGGGCACGTCACCGTCGAGGCGACGGACACCATCTCGGCCAAGGGCAAGGCGAACGAGGCCGTCGCCATCCTCACCTCGCGGGAGATCGCCAGGACGCTCGGCGACGTGGGCGTCCCGGTGAAGGTCGTCGAGGACTTCACCAGCCCGGCCGAGGCCGACCGGGTCCTGCGCGACACGTACGACGTCTGACGACCCGGGCAAGGAGAACCCCCATGGACTGGCTCGTGTCGACCGCCGAGTTCCTCGTCGACGAGATCCTCAGCCAACCCGCGTACCTCATCGGCCTCATCACCGCCGCCGGACTGATCGCGCTGAAGAAGCCCGCCGGGCAGATCGTCGGCGGCGCCATCAAGGCGACGCTCGGCTTTTTGCTGATCGGGGCGGGCGCCACCCTCGTCGTCGGCGCCCTGGCCCCGCTCGGCGAGATGATCCAGGGCGCCACCGGAGCGCACGGCGTGATCCCCACCAACGAGGCGATCGTCGGCATCGCCCAGGAGAAATACGGCGCCCGCGTCGCCTGGCTCATGCTCCTCGGCTTCGCGGTCAGCCTGCTCCTGGCCCGCTTCACCCCGCTGCGCTACGTCTTCCTGACCGGCCATCACATGCTGTTCATGGCGACCCTGCTCACCATGGTGCTCGCCATCTCGGGGCAGGCGTCATGGGTCGTGGTCGTCGTCGGCGGCGTCCTGCTCGGCATCCTCCTGGTGGCGATGCCGGCCTTCGCGCACCCCTGGACGAAGCGCGTCACCGGCAACGACAGCGTGGCCATCGGCCACTTCGGGACGGCCGGCTACATCGCGGCGGGCGCGACGGGGCAGCTCGTGGGGCGCCGCAGCCGCTCCACCGAGGAGATGAACCTCCCCGAGGGGCTGCGGTTCCTGCGCGACTCCATGGTGGCAACCGCCCTCTCCATGGTGCTGATCTACCTCGTCATGGCGCTCGTCTTCCTCGGCAAGGCGGGCAGAGAGGCCGCGTTCAAGGCGTTCGGCGCGAACGGCGCGGCGGGCACGAGCGGCGTCGGCGACTACGTCATGCACTCCGTGATGCAGGGACTGCGGTTCGGCATCGCCGTCGCCGTGATCCTCTTCGGTGTCCGTACGATCCTCGGCGAACTCGTCCCCGCCTTCCAGGGCATCGCGCGGAAACTGGTGCCCGGGGCGGTGCCCTCGCTCGACGCGCCGATCGTCTTCCCCTACGCCCAGAACGCCGTCCTGGTCGGCTTCGTCTCCAGTTTCCTCGGCGGCCTCGTCAGCCTCGGCCTGCTCGCCTGGCTCTTCCACCCCGCGTTCGGACTCGCCCTCGTCCTGCCGGGCCTCGTCCCGCACTTCTTCACCGGCGGCGCGGCGGGCGTCTACGGCAACGCGACCGGCGGCCGCCGCGGCGCGGCCCTCGGCGCCTTCGTCAACGGCGTCCTCATCACCTTCCTGCCCGCGCTGCTCCTGAAGGTCCTGGGCGCCTTCGGTGAGGAGAACACCACGTTCGGCGACGCGGACTTCGGCTGGTTCGGCACGCTCGTCGGGTACGCGGCGAAGGCGGGGCCGGCCGGTGGCGTCGTCCTGATGCTGCTGCTCGGCGCCGTCGTCCTGCTCGGCGCCGTCGTCGTGCAGAAGCGGGTCGTGGAGACGGGCTGGGACCCGGGCGCCCACCGCGACGCCCTGCTCCCGCCCGCCGGGGCCCCCGCCGCCACGGGCGCGGCCACGGACGGCAAGCCGGTGGCGTACGGCAGGATCACCCCGCCGCGCGGCGCGCCGAAGCCCCCGCCGCCGCCGGAGGGGGACAAGGAGTGACGGGGCTGCCGCCGAGCCTGCGGGGCGCACGGCTGCCTCGTGAACCGGTCCCGGCGGCAGAAAAACCGGTGGGACTCCGTCCGCCCGCCTGCCATGATCCCGATCATGGACAGTGCCGTACATGAACTGCGCGCGCGGTACGCCGCGTATCGATGGACCCCCGCGGCGAGCGGGGCGTCGGGCGCCGAGGTGCACCGCCTCGCCGGCACGGGTGCCGGGCCCGATCTGTACGTCAAGGTGGCCACCGCCACTACCGAGGGCCCGTCCTCCGAGCTGGTGGGCGAGGCCGACCGCCTGGCCTGGCTCACCGGGCGGGGAATCCCGGTGCCCCGCATCGTCGAGCGGGGCGCGGACGGGAACGTGGCCTGGCTGGTGACCGAGGCGGTGCCGGGCGTCCCGGCCGCCGAGCGCCTGCCGGAGGACCGGCGTCCCGCCGTGGTCGAGGCGCTCGCGGACCTCGCCGCGGCCCTGCACGAACTGCCCGTCGCCGACTGCCCCTTCGACCGCGGTCTGGCGGTGACGGAGGCGCAGGCCGCCCGCAACCTACACGAAGGGCTCGTGGAGCTGGACGACCTCGACGAGGAACGCGCGGGCTGGTCCGGCCAGCGCCTCCTGGACGCCCTGCGCCGCGCCCGGCCCGCCTCGGAGGACCTGGTGGTCACCCACGGCGACCTCACCCCGGAGAACGTCCTCATCGACCCGGAGACCTGCCGCGTCACCGGGGTCATCGACGTGGTGCGCCTCGGCCGCGCGGACCGCCACGCCGATCTCGCCCTGATCCTGCGGGAGTTGGCGAGCGACGCCGATCCGTGGTTCGGCCCGCGGTACGCGGAGCGCTTCGTGGAGCGGTACGTCGAGCGGGCCGCCGGGACGGTCGTCGTCGACGAGGGCCGGCTGGCGTACTACCGCCTGCTCGACGAGTTCTTCTGACCGCCGCCCCCGCTCAGCAGTGCCGGTACACGTACCCCGCCTCACCCGCGGGGCGGACATCGCGGTCGCGCAAGGTCACCGACAGCCTCTTGCCCCGGGAGCGGCAGGCGGCGTCAAAGTCCCCCGTCTCGTACTCGATGTCGAAGACCCTTCCGTCGTACGCCTCTTCGAAGGCCTGGCACTCCCGGTAGCGGGCGCACTCCTCGGTCACGGCGAAGTCGAAGCCGATGGCGCGGTGGCGGTCCAGCAGGTCGGTGGTGTTCTTCTGGGCGATGGCCAGGCCCTCGTCGTGGGACCGGCGGGTGAGGAGGCGGGCGAAGGAAGCCGCGTCGGCGGCGGTGAGCAGGCCGTCGGACCGTTCGTAGGAGTCGAGATTGTCGGGTTCCACCGCGTCGAAGCCGTCCCGCGCGCAGCCCGCGATCCACGCGCCGACGACATCGGCGAGCGCGGAACGCTTCTCCTTCGTGGAGATGTCCAGCAGGGGTTCCTGCCAGTCCTCGTCGACGACCGTCCGTCCGTCCTCGTCACGGAGCAGCAGCTCGGGGTGCTCGCGCTGCCACCAGCGTGCCGCCTCCTTGCCGGGCTGGGCCTGGAAGGCGTTGACGTAACAGATGTTGTAGAGACCGGGGGCCGGTTCGGCCGTGCGGTCCCGGGAGACGGCCCGCACCTTCGACGGGGGCCGGTAGGGACCGCCCAGTTGGTAGTCGAAGGCCGCGTCGGCGGGCGGCCGGCGCACGGGGTCACCGGAACCGGAACCGGAGCCGGAGGGGCGGTCCGCGGACGTGCCGGACCCGGCACGGCCCGGCGCGTCGGACGAGCAGGCGGCGAGCGGGCCGAGGGCGGCGAGGAGCAGCACGGCGCCGACGCCGGCTCGTAGGGTCCGCCGGGAGCGGTTCTTGCTGGTGGGCCACTTGTATCCGGTCACCGGCCCAGGATCGCAGCCGCACGCGGTCGGTCCGCGCGCGGGCCACCCGACAGGTCTTGGACTCGGTCCGGTCCTGGAAGGCGCTGCCGTACGTGTCCTCGCACCTGGTTCGGGCGACGCAGCGCGCGCTTTCAACCGCCCACTGCGCGCGGGGGCGCGTGTCCCTGGGCGGCTCCATGGCCCCCGGAGCCGGGGAAGCGAGGGGGGAACTGGCAGACTCCCTGACCATGAGGAGACGTGAACTGGACGCGAGCGGCGGCCGGGTCGGCGCCGGGGTGACATTCGGGCTGCTGGCCGCGTGGGCGCTGCACGACGCGGAGGAAGTGGCCCTGGTGCCGGGCTGGGCCCACGCCCGCGTGCCCGAGCTGCGCGAGCGGTTCCCGCGTGTCCCGGCGCGCGTATGGCGGCAGTTGGAGTCCGTGGACCGGTGGGAGTTCACGGCCGCCGTCGCGGGGGTGGGCGTCGTGGTCGCCGCGGCGGCTGCCGACGGGCACCGCACCGGCGGGCGTTCCGCCTTCTACCAGGCCGCTCTCAACGGCTTCGGCCTGCACGGCGTGGTGCATCTGGCCCAGGCCGCCGCCGTTCGCGCGTACACGCCGGGCTCCGTCACCTCGCCGCTGGTGGTGATCCCCTTCACCCTCTGGGCCCGTGGCCGCCTCCGGGACGCGGGCGTGCTGCGCCCGACCCGCCCCGGCGACGCCGTGCGCGGCCTGGGGCTCGCCGCCGTGGCCACGGCCGGGACCCATGTGCTCGCGCGCCGCCTCCTCCGCAAGGCGCGGGGGTGACACGTCAGCGACCGCCCAGGCCCGAGCGGCTGGACGGCCCGGCCGCCACCACCCCGCGCACACGCGAGAGAAAGCAGTCGTCAGCCCGTGATCGAGCGGACGGACGCCGAAGCCGTGTCCGCCGGTCGCCTGTCCGGGAGTGAACCCCTGTGGGAGGAGCGGCGGTGGCTCAGATCGACGACGTCGTCCGCCTGGTCCGTGACGTCTTCGGCGCCGACGACACGATCGGCGTGTACCTGCACGGCTCGGCCGTCCTCGGCGGTCTGCGTCCGCACAGCGACCTCGACGTGTTCGTCCTCGTCCGGCGGCGCACGACCACCGCGCGGCGCCGCGCCCTGACCGACGGGCTGCTCGCGATCTCCGGGAGCGGTGCCGACGCCGGGGGCGGTGCCGGCGGCGAGGCCCGGCGACCGGTCGAGCTGACCGTCGCCGTGCAGAGCGACATCCGACCCTGGACGTACCCGCCCCGCGGCGAGTACCAGTACGGCGAGTGGCTGCGCGAGGCGTACGTACGAGGGCAGACGCCTGCACCCGGGCCGAGCCCCGACCTGGCGCTGCTGGCCACGATGGTGCTGCGGGGGCGGACGCCGCTGGTGGGGCCGGAACCGGGCCGGGTGCTGGACCCGGTCCCGCCCGGAGACGTCGTCCGCGCGATGGCCGCGGGCCTCCCCGAACTGCTCGACGAGCTCGGCACCGACACCCGCAATGTCCTCCTGACCCTGGCCCGCATCTGGACGACGCTCGCGACGGGCCGGATCGAGCCCAAGGACGTGGCCGCCGAGTGGGTGCTCGGCCGGCTTCCCGGACACCACCGTCCCGTCCTGGCGCACGCTCGCGCCGTCCACCTCGGCGAGGAGTGCGAGTGTTGGGGCGCGCTGTCCGCGCAGGTGGAACCGCATGCCGAGTACGTCGTACGAGAGATCGAACGGTTGCTGCCGCGCGGCTGAACCGCCTTGTCCGGCAACGGAGTTGGGCAGATCCGGCGGCTCTCGAACCATTGACAACCCGCACGTCCGCCGGGAAGCTCCATCACGTCCGTGTTAACGCTAACAAGGGGCGAGGCACGCACACCTGAGGGGCCATCCATGTCAGGTCGTCGTCACCCGGGGCCGAGAGCGTCGGGCGCGCCACAACCGGCCGCGCCGTCCGCCGCTCCCGCCCGCCGCACCCTCCTCCTCGCCGCCGGGGCCGCCGTCATGACCGGCGCCCTCGCCGCCTGCGCCACCGCCGAGGGACGGCCCCCGGGCGAGGTCGGCGTCCTCGGTGACAGCGCGGCGTGGCAGAAGCCGATGGCCGCCGCGGGCGCCGCCATGGAGAAGGTGGCGGCACTGCGCATGGTCCCCGAGGTCAATCCGTCCCTGGAGTCGTTCGAGCAGGTCGTGAAGTCCTCGCTGCGGACCGACAGGACGCCCGACATGCTCAAGTACTGGTCCGGCTACCGCCTGCGGGACCTCGCCCGCACCGGCGGCATCGAGGACCTGACCCGGCAGTGGGACCGTGCCGTTTCCAAGGGCTGGGCCGACGCCTCCCTGCGCGAGGCGTTCACGTACCGGCGACGCGTCTACGGCCTGCCGATGAACCTCGCCTACTGGGTGTTCTTCTACAACCCCGAGGTCTTCCGCGACCACCGACTGAAGGCCCCGGAGACCTGGGACGACTTCACCGCCGCCTGCACGCGCCTGAAGGAGGGCGGCGTCACCCCGCTGCATGGCACGGCCGACGGCCGCTGGCCCGCCTTCATCTGGTTCCAGGAGATCCTCAGCCGCCAGGACCCCACGTTCTACGACGACTTGATGAACGGCCGCGAGCGGTACACCGATCCCCGTGCCGAACGCGCCCTGCGCACCCTCGCGTCGTTCTTCGACAAGGACTGGTTCACGCCCATGGACATGAACCACCCCGACGCGGCCGCCGCCATGCTGCACGGCGACGTCGGCATGGTGCCGTGCGGCACCTGGCTCGGCTCCACGCTGGCGGGGGCGGGCGGCAGGCCCGGCAAGAACCTCGGCGCGTTCGTGCTCCCGATGGCCGACCCGAAGGCCCGGCCCTGCGTCGTCTTCGAGTCCAGCGCGCTCGTCGCCACCGTCAAGGGGCCCGACCGTACGGAGGCCTTGCGGGCCACCCGCGACTGGCTGCACCCCGCCGTCATGCAGGCCTTCTCGCACGCGCTCCAGGACGGCTGCCCCAACCCGCGGGTGGCCGCCGCCAACCCCGTCATCGGCTCCCTCGCCGAGAAGGTCCGCGGCGACCAGCTGTGGCTGCTCAACCGCTTCTGGGAACAGGGCCCGCCCGAGCTCGTCGAGGCGACCGTCGACGACCTCGCCGGCTTCCTCCTGAACCCCTCCTCGGCCCGCGAGACGCTGCGCACCATGCAGGGCCGAGCCGACGAGGCGTGGCGCGTGTGGCGGGAGGCGGAGAGGACATGACCGGGACCGCCACCCCCGCCTCCGGGCACGGCGCCGTGCGACCGGACCGCGTACGCCGCCGGACGCCGGTACGCCGCAAGATGCCCGTGCGCAGCCCCCACCAGGCCGCGAAAGCGGGCGGCGGCAGGCTCGGCGGCCCTCTCACCGCCCTGCCCTGGGCGCTGCCCGCCCTCGCCTTCGTCGGCGTCCTGCTGGTCTACCCGTTCCTCCGCAGCGTCTACGGCAGCTTCTTCGAGGACAACGGCTTCACCAGCCGCTTCACCGGCCTGGACAACTACGCGCGCCTCGCCGACGACCCGATCTTCGGCAGATCGCTGCTCAACACCCTCATGTGGGTGGCCGGCACGCTGCTCCTGCCCGTCCTCGCCGGACTGCTCCTCGCCGTCGCCACCCACCGGATGCGCTTCGGCGGCATCGTGCAGCTGATCATCGTGCTGCCGTTCGCGATCTCGGCCACGGCCACCGCCGTGCTGTGGAACTCCATGCTGACCTCGGACGGCACCGTCAACCAGGTGCTGCGCGGCGTCGGCCTGGACGGCTGGGCTCAGGCGTGGCTCCTGGAGTGGCCGCAGAACACCCTCTCCATGATCGTCGCCAGTACGTGGCAGGCGACCGGCCTGAACGTCGTCCTCTTCGCGATCGGCCTGCGCGCCCTCCCGCGCGAGACCGTCGAAGCGGCACAGCTGGACGGGGCGGGCGGCTGGCGGATGTTCCGGCACATCACGCTGCCCCAGCTGCGTGCCGTGACGGTCGTCGTGGTCGGCATGGCCGTCGTGAACAGCCTCAAGGCGTTCGACATGATCTGGATCCTCACCAAGGGCGGCCCGTCCCGCTCCTCGGAGACCCTCGCCCTGAGCATGTACCGGGAGGCGTTCCGGCTCTTCCACGTCGGCTACGGCTCGGCGATCGCGCTCGTCCTCTCCGTGATCGTCGTCGCCTCGTCCTGGATGTACCTGCGCCGCCAGATGCCCGACACCGGCACCGCCAAGGGCTGAGAGGGGAGAAGCGTGATGGGACGCCTGGCCCGCAACGTCCTCGTCGCCGGATGCGTGGTGCTCTGGCTGGTCCCGCTGTACCTGCTGGTCGTCAACGCCCTGACACCGGCCACCGCGTACGCCGGAAAGCCCGACTGGACCATCCAGGGATTCGCCCTGGGGGAGAACCTCAGGACCGCCTGGGACGTGGCCGGCATCGGCGGCAGCTTCCAGGCCTCGCTGCTCTACTCCGTGGTGTGCGGCCTCGCCGCGGTCCTGGTGGCGGCCATGGCGGCCTTCGCCGTCGTCGTGCTGCCGATCCCCCGGCCCGCCTTCTGGTTCTGGCTGATCTACTCCGGCACGCTCTTCCCTCTCCAGATCTTCCTCGCCCCGCTCTTCGGCCTCTACGCGGACGCCGGCCTGTACGACACCAGGATCGGCCTGATGCTCGTCTACACGGCCTGGGCGGTGCCCTTCGCCTTCTTCCTGATCCGCAACCAGATGACCACCATGCCGCCCGAGCTGACGGAAGCGGCCCTGCTCGACGGCGCCTCCTTCCGGCGCATCTTCTGGCACGTCCACGTCCCGCTGATGAGAGCGGGGCTCGGCGCGGCCTTCATCTTCCAGTTCACGGCCGTCTGGAACGACCTGCTGCTCGGCATCACCCTCAGCCGCAGCCCCGACGTCCAGCCGGTCATGGCCGCCCTGACCACCCTCAACAACGCCTACGCCTCCACCGGCCCGCCCGTCATCCTGGCGGGCGCGCTCATCGTGTCGGCGCCGACCCTCGTCCTCTTCCTGGTGTTCCGCGGCCTGTTCCTGCGCGGCGTCACCGCCTCCGCCCGCTGACCCGACCACCCACCGCCCCGGGAGAGATCCGCATGACGACACGGGCTCTGGTCCGCACCACCGACTGGGACAACGACCGGATACGCGACAGCCTGCGCTCCGGCGTGGTGAGCGCCGAGGGAACCCTCGCGGACGGCAGCACGTTGAAGCTCACCGAGGAGCCCTTGCTGCGCCACGCCGACGACGGCACCCTCCTCCAGTCCCTGCGCGTCGAGCCCGTCAACGGCGCGGCGGTACCGGAAGAGTTGAGCGTGCGCACGGAATCGGGCGCCGCCCCGCGCGTCGAGCGCGTCGCCGGGCCGGGCCGCTCCGTGCGGCTCCTGCTGCCCGCCGTCGACACGGCGACCCGCGTCACCGTCGGCCTGGCACACGGGCGGGACGGCATCGACGTACGCCTGACCCCGCAGCGCCGCTGGACCCTGCACCTCGTCCACCACTCCCATCTCGACATCGGCTACACCGACCCGCAGGGCGAGGTGCTGGCCGAGCACCTGTCCTTCCTCGACTCCTGCCTGGAGCTGACCCGCGCCACCGACGACTGGCCCGAGCGGTCGCGGTTCCGGTGGTGCGTCGAGTCGCTGTGGTCCTTCCGGCAGTGGACGAAGGCCCGCCCCGCCGAGCAGGTGGCGGAGTTCGTGCGCAGGGTCCGCGAGGGGCGCATCGAACTGACCGCGCTGCCGTTCAACCTGCACACCGAGACGTGCTCCACGGACGAACTGCACGAACTCCTGCGCCTCGCCCACGAGGTGCGCGACGAACACGGCGTCGACATCACCTCCGCCATGCAGACCGACGTGCCGGGCGCGGTCGTCGGCCTCGTCGACGCGCTCGCCGCGGCAGGCGTCACGTACCTGTCGGTGGCGCACAACTGGGCCGGGCGCTCCGTGCCCCACCTCGTCGGCGGCGAGAAGCTGCCCCGCCTCTTCCGCTGGCGCGCCCCCAGCGGCAACAGCGTCCTGGTGTGGGTCACCGACACCCCGCACGGCCTCGCCTACATGGAAGGCCCCCTGCTCGGCTTCGACACGAGCTACGCGGACGTCGACGACCTGCTGCCCGCCTACCTGACCTCCCTCGCCACGAACCCGTACCCCTACCGGGGCGGCATCTTCGGCTGGGCGATGGACCACACCGAGGTCGAGCGCGAACCGTACCCCTGGGATATCCTCCACCTGCGCGTGCAGGGCAAGTTCGGCGACAACGCGCCGCCGCGCCGCGTCATCGCCGACACCGTCCGCCGCTGGAACGACACCTGGGCCCATCCGCAGCTGCGGCTCTCCCGCAACGAGGACTTCTTCACCGACGCCGAGGCCCGGCTCGGCGGCGAGATCCGCACCTTCGAGGGCGACTGGACCGACTGGTGGGCCGACGGCGTCGGGTCGGGCGCGCGCCCGCTGGCCCTGGCCAGGACCGCCCAGTCCGTGGTCGCCGACGCCCAGACCATCGGCACGTTCGCCGCCCTCCTCGGCGCCACGGGGGCCGAGGACGACAGCGCGGACGCCGCCGGGGTCTACGAGGCGGTGTCGCTCTTCGACGAGCACACCTGGGGCGCCGGCGACCCGTGGACCCACGGCGACGAGGGCGGCCACTCGGGCGAGCAGCAGTGGCACTGGAAGTACGGCCAGGCACTGCGCGCCCACGACGACGGCAACGCCCTCCTCGCCCGCGCGAGCGCCCGCCTCGGGCAGCGCCTCACCGCGCCGCGGGAAGCCACCGCCTCGTACCACGTCGTCAACACCTGCTCCTGGGCGCGCACCGACGTCGTCCGGATCTTCCTGCCGGAGAGCACCGCGCCGCTCCCGTCCCCGGTGACCGTGCGCGACGCGCGCGACGGACGCCGGCTCGCCCACGAGGAGCGGCCCCAGACCAATGACGACCACCGCGCCGCCGGCCGCTTCCTGCTCGTCCGCGTCGACGAGGTGCCGCCCGCGGGCTCGGTGCGCCTGGACGTCACCGCCACGCCGGGCCGCACCGGCCGGGATGCGGAGGACGCGACACCGAAGGCCGCCACCGGCTGGAACCCGACCGGCGGCACCGAGCGCGAGGACCCGGCCGTCACGGCCGCCGCGGCCCTCACACACCCCACTCCGACCCTCCTGGAGAACGAACACCTCGCCGTCCGCGTCGACCTCGCCCACGCCTGCGTCGCCTCCGTCGTCGACAAGGCGACCGGCCGCGAACTCGTCCGCCAGGACGCCGTCGTGGGCTTCAACGCCTACCTCCACGACAGCTACACCACGGCCGGGGCCTTCAACCACAACTCCAGCCGTACGACCGCCTCGGACCGGCTCGAACACCTCGGCGCCCGCGCGGTCGCCCCGCCCGCCGCGCTGATCGCCCGCCGCTCCACGGCCACCGGCGAGACCCTGACGTACGAGACCCGTCCGGCGGGCGCCAACCGGCTGCGCACCACGCTCACCCTGCCGCACGGCGTGCCCCGACTGGACATCGAGAACCGCCTCGACAAGGACGCCACGCCCGGCAAGGAGAGCGCCTACTTCGCCTTCCCGTTCGCCTTCGACGACCCGACCGTCCGCATGGAGGCCTCCGGCGGCGTCACGGGCAGCGGTCTTCCCGTGGTGCCGGGCTCCGCCCCGCACATGCGGGCGGTGCGGCGCTGGGTGACGCTCCACGACGACGCGCTCGCGGTGGCCTGGTCCACGCAGGACGCACCGCTCGTGCAGTTCGGCAACATCGCCCTGCCGTACGCGCCGTTCCCCAGGACCATGGACCACGACGAGCCCGCCACGGTGTACTCCTGGATCCACAACAACCTCTGGGACACCAACTTCCCGAGCGCCCAGGGCTTCGAGTTCACCTACCGCTACAGCCTGGCCCGCGGCTCCGCACCCGACGGCCTCGGTCCGCACACGGCCGCCGCGTGGAGCCGCCCCCTGCGCGCCGTCCGAGCCAAGGGGGTCTCGGACGGCGCGCCCGCCCAGCACGCCTTCGCCGACATCGGCGACCCGCGCGTCCGCCTCGTCGGCGCGACCACGCCCCGGCCGGGCCACGTCCTGCTGCGGCTCCAGTCGTTCGCCGAGGAACCGCTGTCCTGCGCGGTCCGCGCCCACTTCCCGGCGGCCTCCGCGCACCGGGCGGACTACCTCGGCACGGCGGCCGGCCGCCTGCCTGTGCACGACGGCCGGGTGAGCGTCGAACTGCCCGCCCTCGGGACGGCCGCCGTGCTGTTCGTACGTCCATGAAGACCGCACGAAGGAGAACGTGTGTACCGGCTCGACCCGCGCTACGCCCCTGCTCCGGGCGCCGTCCTCGCCACCGGCTGGCGGGCCCCCCCCCCCCCCCCCCCCCCCCCCCCCGCCCCCCCCCCCCCCCCCCCCCCCCCCCCGGGGCCCCCCCCCCCCCCCCGCCCGCCCCCCCCCCCCCCCCACCCCCCCGCCCCCCCCCCCCCCCGCCGCCCCCCCCCCCGGGCCCCCTCCCCCCGCGCCCCCCCCCCCCCCCCCCCCGGCGGGCGCGG
>NZ_JAFEXF010000197.1 GCF_016905445.1 Streptomyces sp. G44 | reverse complement strand
GGGTGCGTACGCCGGGCAGCAGCAGGCGGGCGGGCCGGTCCGTCAGCGCGCTCCACGCCGGGCGGCGGGCGAGGGCGCCGGGAACGGCGTGGAGCAACAACCCCAGAGGGCCCCGGCGGCCGACGGTGAAGCGCAGGTCGAGTGGGCCGGCGCTCACCGTCCACGTGTCGGCGGTGACGCGGACGTCGACCGGGACCACGCGGACGGCGTCGAAGGCATAGGTGTCGCTGACGAAGTCCGCCGTCGCCCGCGTGGGGGCCAGCAACAGCCGTTCCCCGTCGGCCCGTTCCAGCATCACATCGCTGAACGGCCCGAACGGCGACCTGTGCCAGTGGCCGAGCACGATGCGGGTTCCGGATGAGGTGCCCAGGCCCGCGATCCAGCCGTCGAAGCGCAGCAGCGGGCGCCGCGCCGCTCCGCCGGGCATGCGGCTCATCCGCTCGCCTCCGCTCGGAGTGCCGCCGAGGGGCGGGAGGGGCCGAGCCGTACGTCGCGTACTCCTGGCGAGAAGTGCGCCACCGGCTTGCCGGGAGGGGCGGGAAGGCCCGCCGCGGCCGTCAGTGTCTCCTCCAGTACCGCGACGGCGGCGTCGGCCAGTGGCCACGGCTCGTGCTCGGCAGGTGTCTCCCCGGGCATGCCCAGTCGCCGTGTGTACGCCCGTCGGCGCGAGGTCAGCCACACGTCCCTCTCCGCCGGGCGGATCGGGGCACCGGGGCGGACGACCAGGCGGTAGGAGGCTCCGCCACCCCACCTCGAACCGGAGTACGAGACGGTGTCCCGGCTCGGGGAGACGCTGAGCGTGCCCGGGTGGTACGGCGCCCCGATGGCCCGACCCGCCACCATCAGAGGGCAGGTGACCTCCAAGGGGGTGAGCCCCACCCAGGCGGCGTCCTCATACCGTGCCATGTCAGGCAAATGCCCCAGGCGTGGCCGCTGAAAACCGGCATCCGCCGCAGTGCCGAGACGGCAGTGCCGAGACGGCAGTGCCGTCCAGCGGCCGTGCCCGGCCCGTGTGTGGCCTCCCCGAGGAGCGGGACAGCGAGGGGCAAGGTGTACTGGACGGGGCTCCCGGGGACGCGACACGAGACGCGTGGAGAGGGGCGACAGGGGCGACAAGGACGGCGACAGGGACGGTACGTGGATCAGTCATCGGCGGGCGCCGGATCCGCCGCGGGAGAGCCGGAGCAGCAAGCGCTCTTCGGGTGGGCGGACACCGCTCCGGCGCGGGCACCGCAGGGGGCGTTCCGGGACAGTCCCCGGGCGCGGCGGATGCTCGACGTACGGGAGGTCTACGCGGAGCCCGCGGCGCTGGACTCGCCGCGCGGTCAGCAGATCATGGCCCGGCTGCCGGGGGTTCGGGTGACCGAGGTGGACAGCCACTGGCGCATCCCCTCCCTGCACGGGAACGACGGCAACGTCGAACGGTGGGTCCGCGTCAAGACCGAGACGCTCGTCCTCGGGGTCAAGCACCAGCTCGTGACGCGTCCCAACGGCAGGTCGGCCGACTGGATCGCTCCGGGGCCCTCCAACGGGTGCGCGATGTCCTGCGCCTACTGTTACGTCCCCCGCCGCAAGGGATACGCCAACCCCATCACCCTGTTCACCAACATCGAGGCGATCGTCGCCCACATCCGGCGCCACGTCCGGGCCCAGGGGCCGAAGACGGAACCCAACCAGTGCGACCCCCACGCGTGGGTCTACGACGTCGGCGAGAACGGCGACTGCTCCGTCGACGCCCTGGTCAGCGACAACACGGCGGACCTCGTCGCCGCGTTCCGCGGGCTGCCGACGGCGAAGGCGTCCTTCGCGACCAAGTTCGTCAATCCCGACCTGCTCGCCCTCGACCCCAGGGGCCGTACGCGGGTGCGCTTCTCCGTCATGCCGCCCGAGGACGCCCGGCTGCTGGACATCCGTACCAGCCCGGTCGCCGAGCGGATCGCCGCCGCCGCCGACTTCCTCGACGCCGGCTACGAGGTCCACTTCAACCTCTCGCCCGTGGTGCTGCGCCCCGGGTGGGAGCGGAGCTGGGCCGAGCTGCTCACCCACCTCGACGACGTCCTGCCCGCCCGGGTGAAGGAGCAGGCGGCGGCCGAGGTCATCATGCTGACGCACAACCAGGCGCTCCACGAGGTCAATCTCGGGTGGCACCCCCGCGCGGAGGAGGCGCTGTGGCGGCCGGACATCCAGGAGACGAAGCGTTCGCAGAACGGCGCCCTCAATGTGCGCTATGCCCTTGAGGTCAAACAGGAGTCACTGGCGCGGCTTCGGCGACTGCTCGCCGAGCGTGCGCCTTGGCTGCGGGTCCGTTACGCCTTCTGACCCGGGCCGCGCTCCGCCCCCGGTGGGACGGGAACACGGTAGGGGAGAGGCCCGCCGCGGTAGGCATCCCGTGTGCAGACCTTTCTCCCGTACTCCGGCTTCACCCGGTCCGCCACGGCCCTGGATCCGGCGCGTCTGGGCAAGCAGCGTGTCGAGGCCCTTCAGGTGCTGCGCGGTCTGACCGTGCCCGGCTACGGATGGCGGCACCATCCCGCCGTACGCATGTGGATCGGCTACGAGGAGGCCCTGGTCCGCTACGGCCTCGACGTGTGCGCGGTGTGGGTGGCGGAGGGGCGCGCCGACACCTGTGCCGCCACCCTCATGACCGACTTCACCCGGCACCGGCCCCGCGCGGCGGTACGCGACCAGAAGCAGCTCGCCGCCGACGGTGAGCTGCCGCCCTGGCTGGGCGACCCCGCCTTCCACCGCAGTCACCAGTCGGCACTGGTGCGCAAGGCGCCGGAGGTCTACGCCCCGCTCTTCCCGGGCGTTCCCGACGACCTGCCGTACGTCTGGCCGGCCTCCGACCGGGACCCCCGCGGCGGCCCCTCTTAGCGCAGGGGCGGGGGCAGGAGGGGAGGGCCGGGCGCGGCCGTTCCTCAGTCGCGGGGGCCGCCGGAGCGCGATGGCGTGGCAGAGGCCGCCGTCCGGCGCCGGTAGTAGTGCACCGTGACCGCGCCCAGCAGCGGACCCCAGAGGAGCAAGGGCGCGTAGACGATGTTGAGCAGCCACATTCCCCACGTGGTGGCCTCCATGTCCGCGTTGAACGACGTGTGGACGAACAGCGCGCCGAAGACGGTCGTGGCCAGCGCGCCGGCTCCCGCCACGACGGTCCCCAGGAGGACCGGGACGCGGCGGCCCCGTAGGCGGGGGATCCAGCGCGGCCACGTCTCACCCCAGCTTCGCACCAGCCCCAGGGTGAGGAACGCGAGTGCCTCGGAGACCAGGCTGAGGACGACGAGGGCCAGCGATCCCAGGCCGGGAGCCCCCATCTGCTCGTACTCGGATCGCGCCAGTCCGACGGGGACACCGGCGGCGATGGCCACCCGCCAGAGTGCCGAGGGCACGTTGGTCAGCGCGGCGCCCGCCGCGGCGAGCCGGGCCCAGCGCGGCACATCGGGCAACGCATGTGGTGCGGTCATTTTCAGCATGGGGGTCACGCTCGTCCATCGGGTGCTCCCACACATCGGCCCGCGGGCCCGGCCCTTCTCACCCGTGAGGCGCACCTCCCCGTACGACCTGAGAGGTCCCCCCGAGCCGTCCTGTCAGGAACAGGGCAACCTTTTGTGGCAGGTGCTGGTCTACCGGCCGAGAACTGTCACGAGGAGACCATCATCATCGCCATACGCAAGACCCTGACCGCCACCGCCGTCGTCGGCGCGGTCCTCGCCGGTTCGGCCGCCTGCGGGACCGTGGAGCAGCTGTCCGCCGGGCAGAAGCTCGACCGGGCCTTCGAGAAGCTCGACGAGGAGAAGTCGCTCTCCTTCGAATTCTCCCTGGACACCGACGCCGCGTCGCTCAAGGCGCTGGACGACCCCTCCGCCCCGGAGTCCGGCGAGGAAATGCCGGACGAGGTCGCACAGCTGCTCCGCGACGCGCGGATCAGCGTCACCGTGCAGTCGAAGAAGCCGTTCGGCGAGTCGGGGGAGAAGGACTTCGACCGCATGGCCATGAAGGTCAGCGGCCCGGACGGGCAGCTGGTCGAGTACCGGGTCATCGGCGGCCACACGTACTTCCGTACGGACGTGGACACGCTCGGCAAGGCCATGGGCACCCCCGTGCCGAAGGCGTCGGACCTGCCTCCGGAGGCCGGCGCCCTCAAGAAGGTCCTGGAGGGTGAGTGGGTGAAGATCGACACCAAGGAGATGGAGCGGCTCGCCGCCGAGAACGGCGAAGAGCCGGGGGCCGAGCCCTCCCCGGAGCCCACCCTCGACGCCGTGACGCAGAAGAAGCTCATGAAGGCCGTGCGCGGGGTCGTCGCCCGTGAGGTCGAGCTGAAGTCGGCCGGAGGCGAGGACGGCACCGAGCGCGTCACCGCCACCGCGCCCTTCCGCACCCTGGTCACCGAACTGGTCGACGAGCTCCGCCCGCTGGCGAAGAAGCTGCCGCCCGGCGCCGAGCTGCCGACGGACAAGGACCTGAAGGACGTCCCGGACGCCAAGGTGCGGGCGGACATCACGCTGAAGAACGGGGAGCTGAAGGAGGTCCGCCTCGACCTCGCCAAGCTCGCCGAGAACTCCAGGGTCAAGAAGCTCGGCCTGGTCGTACGGATGACCGGCGGCAGCAGGCCCACCGTCCCGGCCGGCGCCACCGAACTGGACGTCGAGCAGTTGATGGCGGGGATGTTCGGCGGGTTGGGCGCGGGCGCGTCAGGGCCGGCCGGTCCCGTCGACGGCGAGTGACCGCGGAGCGGCGGGCTTCTCCGAGGGGCGCGAGGCTGTCTCCGTAAGAGGCGGCCTCGCGTCGTGCTCCTCGGCAGCTCGGGGCTCCGTCCCGTCCGATGTCGGGCACCGGTGTGTGCGTACTCCGCTCCACCCCTGAAAATGTTGGCGTCGACAGACCAACCCACCAGAAGGGAAGTCATGAGTACCGAGACGCTGGAGTTTCAGGCCGAGGCGCGGCAGCTGCTCGATCTGATGGTCCATTCGATCTACTCGAACAAGGACATCTTCCTGCGGGAACTCATCTCCAACGCCTCTGACGCCCTGGACAAGCGGCGCCTGGCGGGCCTGAAGGACGACAGCCTCAAGACGGACGACCCGCACATCGAGATCGAGGCCGACAAGGAGGCCCGCACACTGACGGTGCGGGACAACGGCATCGGCATGACGCGCGACGAGGTCGTGGGGCTGATCGGCACCATCGCCAGGTCCGGCACGGCCGAGACGCTGCGCAGGCTCAAGGAGAACAAGGAGTCGGCCGAGCTGATCGGGCAGTTCGGGGTCGGCTTCTATTCCGTCTTCATGGTCGCCGACAAGGTCACCCTGCTCACCCGCAAGGCCGGCGAGCCGACGGGCGTGCGCTGGGAGTCGGACGGCGACGGCACCTACACGATCGAGACCGTCGAGGACGCGCCCGAGGGCACGTCGGTCAGCGTGCACCTGCGGCCCGCCGACGAGGAGGACGCGCTCTACGACTACACCGACGAAGGCAAGATCCGGGAGATCGTCAAGCGGTACTCGGACTTCATCTCCTTCCCCGTCCGGATGGGGGAGACCACCCTCAACTCGATGAAGGCGCTCTGGGCCCGCCCGCGCTCGGAGGTGAGCGAGGAGGAGTACCGGGAGTTCTACCGGCACATCAGCCATGACTGGATGGACCCGCTCGACATCATCCAGATGCGCGCCGAGGGCACCTTCGAGTACGAGGCCCTGCTGTTCCTGCCGTCGCGGGCCCCGCACGACCTGTACCAGCGGGACGCCCGCCACGGCCTCCAGCTGTACGTCAAGCGCGTGTTCATCCTGGACGACAGCCGCGAGCTCCTGCCCGACCACCTGCGCTTCGTCAAGGGCGTGGTGGACGCCGCCGACCTGTCGCTGAACATCTCCCGGGAGATCCTCCAGCAGGACCGGCACATCCAGCTCATCCGCCGCCGGCTGGCGAAGAAGATCCTGGCGTCCATCAAGGACCTGATGAGCAAGGACGCCGAGAAGTACCGCACGTTCTGGCGTGAGTTCGGGCCCGCCGTCAAGGAGGGGCTGCTCGACAGGACCGAGGACCACAAGGCGATCCTCGACATCGCCTCCTTCGCCTCCACCGCCGGCGAGGAGCCCACCACCCTGGCCGACTACGTCGCCCGGATGCCGGAGGGACAGGACAAGATCTACTTCATGACCGGCGAGAGCCGCGCCCAGGTCGAGAACTCCCCGCACATGGAGGCGTTCCGGGCCAAGGGGTACGAAGTCCTGCTGCTCACCGACCCGGTGGACGAGATCTGGGTCGAGGGGGTCCGCGACTACGCGGACAAGGAGTTCCAGTCCATCGCCCGCGGCGCGGTGGACCTGTCCTCCGACGAGGAGCCGTCCGCGGAGGAGGCCGGTGAGTACGAGGCGGTGCTGGCGTGGCTCAACGGGACGCTCGACGACGTCAAGGAGGTACGCCTGACGACTCGCCTCACCAGCTCACCGGCGTGCCTGGTCAGCGACACCGACGGCCTCACGCCGGCCCTGGAGAAGATGTACAAGGCGATGGGCCAGGAGCTCCCGTCGGTCAAGCGCATCCTTGAGCTCAACCCGAAGCACCCGCTGGTCGCGGCGGTCAGGGCGGCGCATGAGAAGCAGCCCGACGACCCGCGGCTGACCGAGACGGCCGAGCTGCTGTACGGCACCGCCCTGCTCGCCGAGGGCGGCGACCTGGCGGATCCGGCCCGCTTCGCCGCCCTGCTGGCCGACCGTCTCAGCAAGACGGTCTGAGCCCGGGTCCGAAGGACCCCCTGTGGTGACGACTGCCGCGAGCTCTTCTGCTCGCGGCAGTCGTGCGTGTACGGCACCTCGTCGGCGCCGCCCATCCCGGCCCATCCCTTGCGCGAGACGTATATATTGCTAACTTATAGAAGTTGCTTATGGTGTTCTCTTGGCCGACGGAAGAGGAACGCATGACTGTTCGTGTAGGCATCAACGGCTTCGGCCGCATCGGGAGGAACGTCTTCCGGGCGGTCACCGCCAGGAACGCGGACCTGGAGATCGTCGCGGTCAACGATCTGGCCGACGTGCCGACCATGGCCCACCTGTTGGCCTACGACTCGGTCCTCGGCCGCTTCCCGGAGGAGATCACCGCCGAGCCCGGCGCGATCCGGGTCGGCGACCAGGCGGTCAAGGTCCTCGCCGAGCGCGACCCGGCCCGACTGCCCTGGGGCGATTTGGGCGTCGACGTGGTCATCGAGTCCACCGGCATCTTCACCAAGGCCGAGAAGGCGCGCGCACACATCGACGGCGGCGCCAAGAAGGTGATCATCGCCGCTCCCGCGAGCGACGAGGACGTCACGATCGTCCTCGGTGTCAACGACGACACGTACGACCCCGAGCGGCACACGATCATCTCCAACGCCTCCTGCACCACCAACTGCCTCGGCGTCCTCGCCAAGGTGCTGCACGACAGCGTCGGCATCGAGTACGGAATGATGACCACGGTCCACGCCTACACCCAGGACCAGAACCTCCAGGACGCCCCGCACAAGGACCTGCGGCGCGCCCGCTCGGCGGCCGTCAACGTGGTGCCGACGTCCAGCGGCGCCGCCAAGGCCATCGGTCTGGTCCTGCCCGAACTCCGGGGCCGTCTCGACGCGTTCGCGCTGCGGGTCCCCGTGCCGACCGGATCGGTCACCGACCTGACGGTCACCACGAGCCGCCGCACCACCGTCGAGGAGATCAACGAGGCGTACGCGAAGGCCGCCGCCGGCGCGTACAAGGGGCTGCTCTCCTACACCGAGGCGCCGATCGTGAGCTCCGACATCGTCACCGACCCGGCCTCCTGCGTCTACGACGCCGGCCTCACCCGCGTGAACGGGCCGCAGGTCAAGGTCGTCGGCTGGTACGACAACGAGTGGGGCTACTCGAACCGCCTCATCGATCTGGCGCTGAAGGTCGGCGGCTCCCTCTGACCCCGCCACGCCCGAGGCACGTCAGGCGGATCGTTCCCTCAGCCACGTACGGGTGACAGGGGGCGTGCCCGGTCGGCGGGCTGGGGAGGCACGGAACGGCTCGGCACGAAGCGCCGGGCCACCGGCAACACCGCCGAAGCGAAGGAGACTTCACATGCGCCGTTACGCCGCCGTCGTCCTCGGGGCCATCACCCTGCTGGGAATTCTCGCGGTGCCGGCGAACGCCGTCCCGGATCCGGTCGCGACCCTCAACTGCCTGGTGGGGACACCCGCGGACATCACGGGGCTGATCGATCCGGCGGCCCCCGCCGTGCCCAGCGAGATCCCGGGCACGACGTGCCTCGCTCCGTGACGGGCTGAACGCCGCCGCGTCGTGGCGCGCCCGCGGGGCATCCGGGACCCGCGCGAGCGCGCCACGACGGCCGCCCCCGTCAGCTCCAGCTGTAGCCGTCCCCGAAGTTGAGGGTGTGCTCCAGCACGTCCTCCATCGGGTCGTCGACCTGGCCCATGTTGATCAGCGCGACCCTGGGCCCGTTGTGGGCGTCCTTGTTCGTCTCGTCGGCGTGCGCCGTGCCGGAGCACAGCGCGGCCGGTACGGCCGCCACCGCCGCGACCAGCGCCCAACGGGACATCTTCCGCACCCGACAACCGTCCACTTGCAGCCTCCTTGGACCACGCGCGAGGGCCGCCGGTCGCGGCCCGTCTCGCGGTGTGTAACCGCCCCGCGCCCGAGAAGTCACCGACGATCATACGAACGGGTCGTAGGACGCCCCGTCGCCCCCTCGATCAAGAAGGCAGCTGTATGCGTAAACGTCGCGTCGTGACCGCCGCCCTGCTGGGGCTCCTCGCCGTCCCCCTCGCCCTGTCGGCCTCCCCGGCCGCGGCGAACCCCTCCCCGCTGCCGCCCATCGCCGAGACGCTGGTCAGCGAAGGCATCACGGTCGAGGGGCCACTGGTCAACGGAGTGGTGCTGCCTCACCTGCTGTGACGTCGGGCGAGTAGCCGGGCGGGAAACCGGTCCAGCGCAGCTCGGCGGGGAGGTGCCCCATGTCATTGAAGAGGACCAGTGACGCCGGGCGCCCCGGCGCGTAGCGGATGACGGTCAGCGCGGCGTTGCCGTGGTTCAGGCCCAGCCAGCGCCACGCGGGCGCGTCGAGGGCGTCCCGTACGAGCCAGCCGATGAGGAAGTTGTGCGTGACGACCAGTTCGTGGCGGGGTTCGTCCCCCGGCGCCGGGCCGGTGAACCGGGCCAGCGCGGCACGGGCGAGCGCGGGCCCGCCCGTGCGCTCCTCCGCGGGGAAGCCTTCGAGCCACCGCAGTGTGGACCCGGCGCTCTCCGGGGGCAGTTCGTCCTCGCGCGGCATGTACGGGATGTAGTCGCCCGCGGCGTCCGAGCGGCACAGGGGAACGCCGTCGAGCCGCCCGGCGATCAGCCGGGCCGTCTCCTCCGCCCGCGGCAGCGGCCCGTGGTGGACCGCGGAGAGGGGCACGCCGCGCAGCCGCTCGCCGAGCAGGGCGGCCTGCCGACGGCCGCCCTCCGTCAGGCCGCGCTCATCGGCGGTGGCCTCGCCGTGCCGGACCAGGTAGAGGTACCGGACGGCGCCGCCGCTCACGCCTCGCCGCCCTCGTCCTCCAGGTTGCCTTCCGTCTCCAGGTAGGCCTGCCGCAGCGCTTCGAGCACCGCCGGGTCCGGCTTCGCCCACATGCCGCGCGACTCCGCCTCCAGGAGGCGTTCCGCGATGCCGTGCAGCGCCCAGGGGTTGTTCTCCTGAAGGAACTGACGGTTCGTCGGGTCCAGGACGTACGTCTCCGTGAGCTTGTCGTACATCCAGTCGGCGACGACGCCCGTCGTGGCGTCGTACCCGAACAAGTAGTCCACGGTCGCGGCGAGTTCGAAGGCGCCCTTGTAGCCGTGGCGGCGCATCGCCTCGATCCACTTGGGGTTGACGACGCGGGCGCGGAAAACGCGCGAGGTCTCCTCGACCAGCGTGCGGGTGCGGACCGTCTCGGGACGCGTCGAGTCGCCGATGTAGGCCTCCGGCGCCGTGCCGCGCAGCGCGCGCACGGTCGCGACCATGCCGCCGTGGTACTGGAAGTAGTCGTCGGAGTCCGCGATGTCGTGCTCGCGGGTGTCGGTGTTCTTGGCCGCCACCGCGATGCGCTTGTACGCCGTCTCCATCTCGGCCCGCGCCGGGCGGCCTTCGAGACCGCGGCCGTAGGCGTAACCGCCCCAGACCGTGTAGACCTCGGCGAGGTCCGCGTCCGTGCGCCAGTCGCGGGAGTCGATGAGCTGGAGCAGCCCGGCGCCGTACGTGCCCGGGCGCGAGCCGAAGATGCGGGTGGTGGCCCGCCGTTCGTCGCCGTGCTCGGCCAGGTCGGCCTGGGCGTGGGCGCGTACGTAGTTGTGCTCGGCGGGCTCGTCCAGCGAGGCGGCCAGCCGCACCGCGTCGTCGAGCAGGCCGATCGTGTGCGGGAACGCGTCGCGGAAGAAGCCCGAGATGCGCAGCGTCACGTCGATGCGGGGGCGGCCCAGCTCCTCGTACGGGATGGCCTCCAGGCCCGTGACGCGGCGCGAGGCGTCGTCCCAGACGGGGCGGACGCCGAGCAGCGCCATGGCCTCGGCCACGTCGTCGCCCGCCGTGCGCATGGCGCTCGTGCCCCAAAGGGACAGGCCGACGGAGGTGGGGTAGTCGCCGTTGTCGGTCCGGTACCGCTCGATGAGCGAGTCGGCGAGGGCCTCGCCGGTCTCCCACGCGAGGCGGGACGGGACGGCCTTGGGGTCGACGGAGTAGAAGTTGCGGCCGGTCGGCAGGACGTTGACCAGGCCGCGCAGCGGGGAGCCGGAGGGACCGGCGGGGACGAAGCGGCCCTCCAGCGCCCGTACGGCGTGGTCGAGTTCGGCCGTGGTGCCTTCCAGGCGGGGAACCACCTCGCGGGCGGCGAACTCCAGGATGGCGGCGACCTGCTCGCCCTGGTCGCGGGGGACGGCCGCGAGGTCCCAGTCGGCGTCGTCCATCGCCTGGACCAGCGCGCGGGCCTTCTCCTCGGCCTCGTCGGCGCTCACGCGCGTCGCCGCGGACTCGTCAAGGCCGAGGGCCTCGCGCAGGCCGGGCAGGGCGGAGGTGCCGCCCCAGATCTGGCGGGCGCGCAGGATCGCGAGGACGAGGTTGACGCGGTCGGCCCCGGCCGGGGCGGTGCCCAGCACGTGGAGGCCGTCGCGGATCTGCATGTCCTTGATCTCGCAGAGCCAGCCGTCGACGTGGAGGAGGAAGTCGTCGAAGCCGTCGTCGTCCGGGCGGTCCTCCAGACCCAGGTCGTGGTCGAGCTTCGCGGCCTGGATGAGCGTCCAGATCTGCGCGCGGATCGCGGGCAGCTTCGCCGGGTCCATGGAGCTGATCTGCGCGTACTCGTCGAGGAGCTGCTCCAGGCGCGCGATGTCGCCGTAGGAGTCGGCGCGGGCCATCGGCGGCACGAGGTGGTCGATGAGGGTGGCGTGCACGCGGCGCTTGGCCTGCGTGCCCTCGCCCGGGTCATTGACGAGGAACGGGTAGATCAGCGGCAGGTCGCCGAGCGCGGCGTCCGGCCCGCAGGCCGCCGACAGGCCCGCGTTCTTGCCGGGCAGCCACTCCAGGTTGCCGTGCTTGCCGAGGTGGACCATGGCGTCCGCGCCGAAGCCGCCGTCGGCGGCCGGGGCGGCGATCCAGCGGTAGGCCGCCAAGTAGTGGTGCGAGGGCGGCAGATCCGGGTCGTGGTAGATCGCGATGGGGTTCTCGCCGAAGCCGCGCGGCGGCTGGATGAGGATGAGGAGGTTGCCGCGCCGCAGGGCGGCAAGGACGATGTCGCCCTCCGGGTCGCCGCCGTCGCCGACGCGGGAGCGGTCCAGGAACATCTCGCCGGGCGGCGGCCCCCAGTGCTGCTCGACGGAGTCCCGCAGCTCCTGCGGCAGCGTGGCGTACCACCGCTTGTAGTCGGCGGCCGGGATGCGGACCGGGTTGGCGGCCAGCTGCTCCTCGGTGAGCCACTCCTGGTCGTGGCCGCCCGCGTCGATCAGCGCGCGGATCAGCTCGTCGCCGTCACCGGAGACGAGGCCCGGGATGTCGGCCTCGGGGCCGAAGTCGTAGCCCTCGGCGCGCAGCCTGCGCAGCAGCGCGACGGCGGAGGCGGGGGTGTCGAGGCCGACCGCGTTGCCGATCCGGGAGTGCTTGGTCGGGTACGCGGAGAGCACGAGCGCCAGGCGCTTGTCGGCGGCCGGGATGTGCTTCAGACGCGCGTGGCGTACGGCGATACCGGCGACCCGCGCCGCGCGCTCGGCGTCGGCGACGTACGCCGGGAGCCCGTCCTCGTCGATCTCCTTGAACGAGAACGGCACGGTGATGAGCCGCCCGTCGAACTCCGGCACCGCGATCTGGCTCGCGGCGTCCAGCGGCGAGACGCCCTCGTCGTTCTCCTCCCAGGCCGAACGCGACCCGGTCAGGCACAGCGCCTGGAGGATCGGCACGTCGAGGCCGGTCAGCGCGCCCGCGTCCCACGACTCGTCGTCGCCGCCCGCGGAGGCCTCGGCGGGCTTGGTGCCGCCCGCGGCGAGGACCGTCGTCACGATGGCGTCGGCGGGGCGCAGCGCGTCGATCAGCTCCGGCTCGGGGGCGCGCAGCGAGGCCACGTACAGCGGCATCGGGCGGGCGCCCGCGTCCTCGATGGCGCCGCACAGGTCGTCGATGAAGGCGGTGTTTCCGCTCATGTGGTGGGCGCGGTAGTAGAGCACCGCGACCGTCGGGCCCTCGACGTCACGGGCGGCGCGCTCCAGCGGGCCCCAGGACGGGGCGGGCGCCGGCGGGTCGAAGCCGTGGCCGGTGAGGAGCACGGTGTCGGAGAGGAAGCGGGCGAGCTGCTCCAGGTTCGCGGGGCCGCCGTGCGCGAGGTAGGCGTGCGCCTCGGCGGCGATGCCGACCGGCACGGTCGAGGAGGCCATGAGCTGGGCGTCGGGTGCCTGTTCGCCGGTGAGCACGACCACCGGCAGACCGCTGGCGATGAGCTGGTCCAGGCCGTCCTGCCAGGCGCGGACGCCACCGAGGAGGCGTACGACGACGAGGTCGGCGCCGTCCAGCAGCGAGGGCAGCTCGGTGAGGTCCAGGCGGGACGGGTTGGCGAACCGGTAGTCGACCGGACCCCCCGCCGCGCGGGCGCTGAGCAGGTCGGTGTCGGAGGTCGACAGCAGCAGAAGCATGCGTGCGCAGGCCTTCCTCGGGGTGTCCGCGCCCCGGGTGGTCGTATGGACGGCGGGAGTTCCTGGCTCGCCCCACGGATGGGGCTCACAGTGGCGGGACCGCGCCGGATTCACACCGGGCTTCCTCCCCCGGGTCCTGGCGGACCCACGCCGTCGCTGGCGTCGGCGGACCTGGCGGCCCGCCGCCTGCATAGTAAGTCCTGGCCGCCGCCGATGGGGCGGCCGCCTGCCGGGACGGCCCGTCTCGGGAGGCGACCGGCCGGATCGGCGTGGGTATGCTCGCCGCCATGCCGCCCACCCGAGCAACCTCCACGAACCAGGGCGAATCCCTCATACGCAACCCGGTGCGCGACCGGGGCGACGCCTGCCCCGGAGCGCTCCGCCTGCACCGCGCCGACGACGGCGCGCTGGCCCGACTCCGCCTGCCCGCAGGGCTCTTGACGTCCCGTCAGGCAGAGGTTCTCGGGGAGGTGGCGGAGCGTCTGGCGGACGGCCACCTCAGCATCACCTCGCGCGGCAACATCGAGCTGCGCGGCCTCGGCGAGAGCTGCGGCGGGCGGCTCTCCGCACTCCTCGCCGACGCGGGCCTGCTGCCCTCCGAACGCCACGAGCGCGTCCGCAACATCGTGGCCTCCCCGCTCGCCACCCTCGACCGACTCGGCCACGCGGACGTGCAGTTGTGGGCCCGCGAGCTGGACCGGCTGCTGTGCGGGCAGGAGTGGACGACGGCGCTCTCCGGCCGTTTCCTGTTCGTCCTGGACGACGGGCGCGGGGACGTGGCCCCGCTCGGCGGCGATGTGACCTTGATCGCAGAATCGGGCGGCACGGCGGTCGTCCGCATCGGGGGCCACGCCCTGCGCGTCCCGGGCACCGACGCCCCGCGCGCCGCCCTCGCCGCCGCCGGCGCCTTCCTCACCGCCGCGCGCGCGGCGGGCAACGGAGCCTGGCGGGTCCGGGAACTTCCCGAGGGGCACCCGGTCGGCCTCGCCGGAG
>NZ_JAFEXF010000196.1 GCF_016905445.1 Streptomyces sp. G44 | reverse complement strand
GACCCGCTCGGCGGCGGCGGCGGCCTCCGCGCGCACCCGGTCCGCGGACTCCTGCGCCTCGGTCCTGAGCCGCTCGGCCTCGGCCGCGGCCTCCGAGCGCAGGCGCACCGCGAGGGTCTCGGCCTCCGCGCGGGTCTGCGAGGCGTCGGCGGCGGCCTCGTCGCGCAGCCGCTCGGCTCCCTCCTCGGCCTGCGCCTGGAGCGTACGGATCCGCTCGGCGGACTCCGCGCGCAGCCGGTCGGTCTCCTCGGTGGCCTCCTTGCGCATCCGCGCCGCTTCCGCGCGGGCGTCGCTCAGCGCCTGCTCGGCGGCGGACAGCCGGTCCTCGGCCTCCGCGTGCAGCCGCGCCAGCTCCTCGGCGGCCTCCGCCCGCCGGGCCGCCATGGCCCGCTCGGTCTCCTCGCGCAGCGTCCGCGCCGCGTCCTCGGCCTCCGACTTGGTGGCCTCGGCCTGCTCGGCGGCCTCCTCGCGGTGGCGCTCGGCCTCCGCGCGGGTGCGCTCCAGCGTCTCCTCGGCCTGCTTGCGCAAGGTCGTGGCGCGTTCGAGCGCCTCGGAACGCAACCGCTCGCTCTCCGTGGCCGCGGCCGTCCGCAGCTCCTCGGCGTCGGCCTTCGCCTTGGCGAGCAGCTCCTCGGCGGACTTGGCCGCCGCCTCGATCTCCTTGACGGCCTCGCGCCGCGCCTCGCCCCGGATGCGCTCGCCCTCGGAGACGGCCTCGGCCCGCAGCTGCTCGGCCTCGCCGCGCAGCCTGCGCGCCTCCTCCTGAAGCTCGACGGTCTTGGCGCGGTACTCCTTGGTGTCGTCCTTCGCCGCGCCCTTGAGCTCCTCGGCGATGTCATGCGCCTGGGCGCGCAGCCGGTCCGCCTCGGCCTCGGCCTCCGAGCGGATCCGCTCGGCCTCCTCGGTGGCGGCCTTCGTGGTCTCCTTGGCGTTCTTCGACGCCTTGTCGAGGACCTCCTCCGCCGTCCGCGCGGCCTTCGCGAGCTGGCCGGCGGTCTCCTCGGCGGTGATCGTGCGCGCCTTCTCGGCGGCCTCCGCGATGAGCTTCTCGGCCTCGGCCCGGGCGTCGGCGATCAGCTGCTCCGCCTCGGACTTGGCGGACTCCGCCTCCTTGGTGGCCTCGCCGACGAGGCGCGCCACCTGCTCCTTGGCGGTACGCGTGCGCTGCTCACCCGCGGCCTCGGCGGCCGCGAGCTGCTTGCCCGCCGTCTCCTTGGCCTCGCTGAGCACCTTCTCGGCCTCGGCCCGCGCCTCGCGCAGCGCCGACTCCGCCTCGGCCATGCGCTGCTCGGCGGCCCGGCTCGCCTCGGCGGCCTGGCGGCGCGCCAGCTCCGACTCGGCCGCCGTCGTCGAACGCAGCTGCTCGGCGTGGTCGGTGGCCTCCTGGGCCTGCGTGGACGCCGCGTTCAGCAGCCGCTCGGCATCCGAACGGGCCCGGCGCAAGACGGCCTCGGCCTCGGCGCGCGCGGACTCCGCGTCGCTCGCCAGACGCTGCCGCGCCTGCGCCGCGATCCGCTCCGCCTCCGCGCGGGCGGCGGCCAGCGCCTGCTCCGCCTCGGCACGCGACTCGTCGAGCAGACGGCGCGCCTGCTGCTCGGTGCGGGCCCGCAACTGCTCGGCCCACGCCACGTTCTCGTTGACGTGCGACTCGACGGTCTGGCGGCGCTCCGCGAGTTCCTGGTCCAGCTGCTGACGGCGTGAGACGGCCTCGGCGTGCAGCTCCGACTGGAGCCGGGCCTGCTGCTCCGCGTGCTCCTGGAGGATGCGCTGCGTCTGCGCGCGGGCCTCGCGCAGCTCGCGCTCGGCGTCGGCCCGCAGCTGCTCGGCCTGGATCTGCGCGTTGCGCAGCAGCTGCTCGGCCTGATAGCCGATGTCCGCGCTGTCGTAGGCAGGACGGTTCGCGAGGTTGCGGCGCGCCTCGTGCAGCTTGGCGCGCAACACCTCGACCTGGTAGCCGAGGTCCTCGGCGTGCTGGACGGCTTTCTCCCGCTCGGTCCTCAGCCGGTCCATCTCGGCCTCGAACCGCGAAAGACTGTCCGTCTCAGCCCGCGAGTTCTCCTGGCGTTCGTAGCCCCGCACTGCGCGGTCCCATCCTTCCCCGAGCTCTCGGCTGCGCTCGAGCAGGGGAGGCCCCACTCCTGGTCGCAATTCTCTCCAATGAGCCCCGTCCATCCGCCGAACGGTGCCCCCGGGGGAATGGTGTCAGATCAACGGCGGAGCATGGGTTGCTGCCCCGACGCTCGTCCCCCGAAACCCGGACCCCGGCACGCGGCCACCCGGCGTGCGGGCGGCCTGCCGCCCCGACTTCGGGCGGCCGCCCCTAACCCTACCGGCCCAGATATACGGAGGTCAGTGCTCCGGTGACTCGGAGGGCGCCGAAGTGACGAGTTCGGTGAGGACACCGTGGCAGTCCTTGGGGTGGAGGAACGTGATGCGTGACCCCATGGAGCCGATCCGCGGCTCTTCGTACAGGACCCGCACGCCCTTGTCCTTGATGGCCGCCGCGTCCCCGTCCACGTCCGCCGTGCCGAAGGCGATGTGGTGCACCCCCTCACCGTTCTTGGCCAGCCATTTGCCGACCGCCGAGTCGTCCCGGGTGGGCTCCAGGAGCTGGAGGTACGAGGCCCCTCCGTCACTCGTATCATTGATCTTGAGCATGGCCTCCCGCACGCCCTGCTCCTCGTTCACCTCCGTGTGGAAGACCGTGAAGCCGTACGTCTCCCGGTAGAACTCGACGGTCTTGTCGAGGTCGAAACAGGCGATCCCGATGTGGTCGATTCGCGTCAGCATGGTTCAAGTGCAGCGCTTACCGCGGTGATTACGCAACGTGCGCGCGATCACACTCGCCGCCCGATGACGCCGGGGGTACCGCTCAGTACATTCAGATAAACCCTCGTTAACTTCTCCTCCCAAGGGGCCGTGGCACATGTCTCGAACGTCCGGTACCACCTCAGTGATCGTCGCGGGCGCGCGCACGCCCATGGGCCGCCTCCTCGGCTCCCTGAAGTCCTTCTCGGGTGCGGACCTGGGGGGCTTCGCGATCAAGGCCGCGCTCGACCGGGCCGGCATCGGCGGCGACCAGGTCCAGTACGTGATCATGGGTCAGGTGCTCCAGGCCGGGGCGGGGCAGATCCCGGCGCGCCAGGCCGCCGTCAAGGCGGGCATCCCCATGAACGTCCCGGCACTCACCGTGAACAAGGTCTGCCTCTCGGGCCTCGACGCCATCGCGCTGGCCGACCAGCTGATCCGCGCGGGCGAGTTCGACATCGTCGTCGCGGGCGGCCAGGAGTCGATGACCAACGCGCCGCACCTGCTCCCCAAGTCCCGCGAGGGCCACAAGTACGGCGCCATCGAGATGCTCGACTCCATGGCGTACGACGGCCTGACCGACTCCTTCGAGGGCGTCGCGATGGGCGAGTCGACCGAGAAGCACAACGGCCGCCTCGGCATCGCCCGCCCCGAGCAGGACGAGATCGCCGCCCTCTCGCACCAGCGCGCCGCCGCCGCGCAGAAGAACGGCCTGTTCGAGGCGGAGATCACCCCGGTCGAGATCCCGCAGCGCAAGGGCGACCCGGTCCTCTTCGCCAAGGACGAGGGCATCCGCCCCGAGACCACCGCCGAGTCCCTCGGCAAGCTGCGCCCCGCCTTCGCCAAGGACGGCACGATCACCGCGGGCTCCGCCTCGCAGATTTCCGACGGCGCCGCCGCCGTGGTCGTCATGTCCAAGGCCAAGGCCGAGGAGCTGGGCCTGCACTGGATCGCCGAGATCGGCGCCCACGGCAACGTGGCGGGGCCGGACAACTCCCTCCAGTCCCAGCCGTCCAACGCCATCCGCCACGCCCTGAAGAAGGAGGGCCTGGACGTCTCCGACCTCGACCTCATCGAGATCAACGAAGCCTTCGCCGCCGTCGCGGTGCAGTCAATGAAGGACCTCGGGGTTTCCTCCGAAAAGGTGAACGTCAACGGCGGCGCCATCGCCCTGGGTCACCCGATCGGGATGTCCGGCGCGCGCCTCGTGCTCCATCTGGCCCTGGAGCTGAAGCGGCGCGGCGGCGGCGTCGGCGCGGCCGCGCTCTGCGGTGGCGGTGGTCAGGGCGACGCGCTGATCCTCAAGGTGGCCAGGGGCTGAGCACCCCGGCCGCCTTGTCCCGTACGTAGCGAACGGAGCTGTTTCATGCAGGACGTCCCCTCCCTGGTGGCGCAGGCCCGCGAGGGCAGGCCACGGGCCGTGGCCCGGCTGATCTCACTGGTCGAGGGGGCGTCACCGCAGCTGCGCGAAGTGATGGCCGCGCTCGCTCCCCTGGCGGGGCACGCGTACGTGGTCGGGCTCACCGGGTCGCCGGGCGTCGGCAAGTCGACGTCGACGTCGGCGCTCGTGAGCGCCTACCGGCGGGCCGGCAAACGGGTCGGCGTGCTCGCGGTCGACCCCTCGTCCCCCTTCTCCGGGGGCGCGCTCCTCGGGGACCGGGTGCGCATGTCCGACCACTCCTCCGACCCCGGGGTCTACATCCGCTCGATGGCCACGCGCGGCCATCTGGGCGGCCTCGCCTGGGCCGCCCCGCAGGCGATCCGCGTCCTGGACGCGGCGGGCTGCGACGTGGTGCTCGTGGAGACCGTCGGCGTCGGCCAGTCCGAGGTCGACATCGCCTCCCAGGCGGACACCTCCGTGGTCCTGCTCGCGCCCGGCATGGGCGACGGCATCCAGGCGGCCAAGGCCGGCATCCTGGAGATCGGGGACGTGTACGTCGTCAACAAGGCGGACCGCGACGGCGCGGACGCCACCGCCCGGGAGCTGAACCACATGCTCGGCCTCGGGGAGTCCCGCGGCCCCGGCGACTGGCGCCCGCCCATCGTGAAGACGGTCGCGGCGCGGGGCGAGGGCATCGACGAGGTCGTCGAGGCGCTGGAGAAGCACCGGGCGTGGATGGAGGAGCGCGGGGTCCTCGCCGAACGGCGCGTCGCCCGTGCCGCCCGTGAGGTCGAGACGATCGCGGTCACGGCGCTGCGGGAGCGGGTGGGCTCCCTGCACGGGGACCGGCGGCTGTCGGTGCTGGCGGAGCGGATCGTGGCGGGGGAGCTCGATCCGTACGGGGCTGCGGATGAGCTGGTGGAGGCCGTTACCGCCGGGTGAGCGGTGAGCGGTGAGCGGTGAGCGGTGAGCGGTGAGCGGTGAGCGGTGAGCGGTGAGCGGCGGGCCGCCGGGGTGCCGTGCGGGGCGAGCCGTGCGGGGCGAGCCGTGAGGGGCGACGGAAAAGCCCCGGGGCAGGGTGCCCCGGGGCTCCGCGTCTGTGGCGGTCAGTCGTCCTGGCCGTCGTTGTCGTCGTTGGCGTCGCCGTCCGCGCGGTCCGCCGTGACCTTGCCGGTCTTCAGGTCGACGCGCCACTCGGACTCGGCGCCCTTGGCGCCCGTCGTCTCCACGTCCCAGGCGCCGGCCTTGCCGTCGTCGTCCAGGTCCACGGAAGTCACCGTGCCCTTGGCGGCAGCGGCGCGGGCGGCGTCCTCGGCGCCGGTGGCGGAGCCCTTGAGGGCGGAGTTCACCCGGGCGGCGTCGGCGGCGTCGTCACCGTCGTCGTCCTTGTCGACCCAGGTGCCGAGCACCTTGCCGGTGCCCGGGTCCACCTCGACGTTGTGCCAGGTGTCGCCCTTCAGGACGTCGACGCCCCAGACGAGGCCGCCGTCCTCCTCGTCGAGCTCGGCGGAGACCGCGGTGCCGGGGGTCTTCGCGAGGGCCGCCTTGATCGCGTCCGCGGCCGTCACCTTGGCGGCCTTGGCCTCCGCGGTGTTCTCGGCGGCATCGTCGCGCTCGTCGTCCTTGCGCTCGTCGTCCTTGCGGTCGTTGTCCTTCAGCTGGACGCTCGACTTCTTGGCGGCGCTGTCGTCGTCGCCGGTGGTCGCGAGGGCGGTGGCGGTGCCTCCCGTGATCAGGGCCGCGGCGGCGACGGTGGCGATGACGATGTTGCGCTTCATGAGGTGTCCTCCCGAGACGGTGGGCGAGGGCGGCGGCCGGTGGGCCGCTGCCGTTCGCTTTCGACGAGGACCAATCTGGCCGAACGACCCTGAACCGAAGCTGAAGCCACCTGAAGAATTCTTCAGGTTCGGCCTCCTGAAGAACTCTTCAGGTTCGCTCTGCCACCCTGAACACATGCGTTTGTTGATCGTCGAGGACGAGAAGCGGCTGGCCCTGTCGCTCGCCAAGGGCCTGACCGCCGAGGGCTACGCCGTCGACGTCGTCCATGACGGCATCGACGGCCTGCACCGCGCGAGCGAGGGCACGTACGACTTGATCGTCCTCGACATCATGCTGCCCGGCATGAACGGCTACCGCATCTGCTCCACCCTGCGCGCGGCGGGCAACGACGTGCCCATCCTGATGCTCACCGCCAAGGACGGCGAGTACGACGAGGCGGAGGGCCTGGACACGGGCGCCGACGACTACCTCACCAAGCCGTTCTCGTACGTCGTGCTCGTGGCCCGCGTGAAGGCGCTGCTGCGCCGCCGCGGCAACGGCGGCCCGTCGCCGGTCCACACCCTGGGCGACCTCAAGGTCGACACGGCCGCGCGCCGCGTCTTTCGCGGCGAGGACGAAGTCACCCTCACCACCAAGGAGTTCGCGGTCCTGGAGCAGCTGGTGCTGCGGGCCGGGGAGGTCGTCTCCAAGGGCGAGATCCTGGAGCACGTCTGGGACTTCGCGTACGAGGGCGACCCGAACATCGTCGAGGTGTACGTGAGCACCCTGCGCCGCAAGCTGGGCGCGAGCCTCATCAAGACGGTGCGCGGCGCCGGCTACCGGCTGGAGGCCCCGCGATGAGACGGCTCCTCGGCTCCGTGCGCGCCCGCGCCACGCTGGGCGCGAGCCTGGTCGTCGCCCTCGCCCTGGTGGTGGCGGGCGCGGCCGTGCTCTTCTCGCTGCGCGCCAACCTCACCGGCCAGGCGGACGGCCGGGCGGACGCCGCCGCCCGCGAGGTCGCCTCGCAGCTCGCGGCCAACCGCCCGTACGGCGATCTCGACCTGCCGGACGGCGACGAGGCCCCGGTCCAAGTGGTCGACGAGGACGGCAGACTGGTCGCGGCCAGCGAGGACCTGGAGCGGATCAGCGGCACCGGCACCGACGCGGTCCGGCCCGGCTCCGCGGCCCGCCCGGCCGGCGGTGAGGGTGACGGGGAGAAGCCGGAGCCGGGGGAGACCGGCGAGATCGACGACGAGGCCGAGTACACCGACGGCTCCGCCACCGTCGACGGCGAGAGCGCCGACTACCGCTTCGCCGCCGTCGAGGTGAGCACACCGGCCAAGGGCGACCTCACCGTCTACGCGGGCGGCTCGCTCGCCGACGAACAGAGCGCCGTGTCCACGGCGTTGACGTCCATGCTGATCGGTTTCCCCCTGCTGCTCGGTGTGGTCGGGGGCGTCACCTGGCTGGTGACGCGCAGGGCGCTGCGCCCGGTGGCCGCCATCACCGCGGAGATGTCCGCGATCACGGCGTCGGAGGACCTCGCGCGCCGCGTGCCGGAGCCGGACACGCACGACGAGATCGCCCGCCTCGCCCGCACCACGAACGAGACGCTCACCGCCCTCCAGAACTCCGTGGAGCGGCAGCGGCGCTTCGTGGCGGACGCCTCGCACGAGCTGCGCAGCCCCATCGCCTCGCTGCGCACCCAGCTCGAAGTAGGTGCCGCGCACCCCGAGTTGCTGGACCTCGACGGCGCCGTCGAGGACACCGTGCGGCTCCAGGAACTCGCCGCCGATCTGCTCCTGCTCGCCCGCCTCGACGCCGGCGAGAAGCCCGGCGGGGCGCGCGTGGATCTGGCGGCCTTCGTCCGGGAGGAGCTCTCGCAGCGCGCCCGGGACCGTGTGGACGTGTACACGGACCTCAGGAGCGTCGAAGTGGTGGGCTCCCGCCATCAGTTGGCGCGGGTGCTCGGCAATCTGGTGAACAACGCGCAGCGGCACGCCCGCTCCCGCGTCACGGTCACCACGCGGACCGATGGCATGTGGGCGGTCCTCACGGTGTCCGATGACGGGAGCGGGGTGCCCCCGGACGAGCGGGAGCGGATCTTCGAGCGGTTCGTCCGTCTGGATGACGCGCGGACCCGCGACGAGGGCGGGGCCGGTCTGGGCCTCGCCATCGCGCGGGACGTGGCGGCGCGGCACGGCGGCACCCTCGTGGCCGGGGAGGCGCCGTCGGGGGGTGCGCTCTTCGAGCTCCGGCTGCCCGGCCCTCAGACGTCGGCGAAATGAGGGACGGCACGGCCGGCCGCCGGTGAGCGGACCGGTGAGCGGGTCAAGGCTTGCCGCGCTGGGAGCGCAGATGTTCCGCGATCGGGGTCAGGGCCTTGTGCAGCTCGCAGAGCGCCTCGGGGGAGACGAGGTCGACGAAGTGCCGCCGCACGGAGGCGACGTGGTGCGGGGCCACCTTCTGCATGGTCTCCATGCCCTCCTCGGTGAGGACGGTGTAGAGGCCGCGCCGGTCGGACTCGCAGTTCTCCCGGCGTACCAGGCCCGCGTTCTCCATGCGGGTGATCTGGTGGGACAGGCGGCTCTTGGACTGAAGGGTGGCCGCCGCGAGATCGCTCATGCGCATCCGCAGGTCTTCCGATTCGGAGAGATGCACGAGAATGTCGTAGTCGTTCATGGTCAGGTTGAACGGCTGAAGGTCCTTTTCGAGCTGATATGTCAGCATCCTGTTGACCTCCACGTGGGTGCGCCAAGCGCACTGTTCCTCGTCGGTCAGCCACTGCGGGGCCGTCTCGGTCTCCATGGAATCGATTCTACCTAAGAAGTTGAAAGGTGAACGAATGGTGGGTTGTGACGCACCTCGCTTCCCCTGGTCGAGGGGAGGGGCACAGGCGTTCGCCGTCACACTCCGCAGACTACCGCTCACAGCCCGAAGCGACGCTGGAGGTCTCCCAGTTGTCCGGGAAGGCGCGGTACCCCCTGCTGCTGACCTGATTGAGTGGGAGCGCTCCTCCCTCCCGGCACCCCCGGCTGGTCCGGCACCCCTGCTGCCGTCTGCTCGGGCATGAGTGCCTCGGTCGACTGGAGCAGCACCGTGCCGGCGCCCGCGAACTCGAATTGATGCTCCTCCCCGGAGGTCCCGCCGACGCCGGTCAGTGCCCGCACGCCCCCGATCACCCCTGTGAGGTAACCGTGGTCGTAGTGGTGGCACGGTGAAGGGCAGTCCGCCCACCCCACGAGGGCCTGTGGATCGACGCGGATCGGCGGTTCCATGAACACCACCGGGCCGTTCGACGCGGCGACGAACTTGCCGGTGCCGAGCAGGGTCAGGAACCCCGGAACGATCGACTGCTTCAACGCGAGAGTTGGCTGAAAAGCGAGGAGGTTGCCCGAGCGAATGGTCAGGTTGCCCTCATTCAAGTCATACGAATTGACGTCGAAGGCCCGGTCGGCGAGGAGCATCTTGCCCTGGCCCTCCGCCACCACCCAGTCGCTCGCGTGCAACGGCGAATGAAAACTGGTCCGGACCAGCCGGTCCAGGCGGCCGTGCCCGATGCCGTTGAAGTCGATCCGCCCGTAGTAGGCGATCATCCTTCCCTTCTGGAGGAACCACTGGTTTCCCTTGAGCTCCACGCAGAAGGTGTACGCGTTGACGTTGTCGTCGCTCGGCAGCGTCATGGGGTCGAAGACCGCGGGCGCGCCCGCCGGGGTCGAGATGTCGGGGTTCACAGCTTCTCCTCCGAAGCCTGGACGTACACCGCGCCGCTGCCCGACAGCTCCAGCTGGAACGCCTCACCGGAGCCGCGGCCCACCATGTCGCGCCAGCCGAGCGCCGTGGACAGTTTGTTGCGCACGTCGCCGTGGTGCGCCACGTAGGCCTGGGGGTCGACGTGGACCGGGCGCTGCGGGGTGACGGGGACCTCGATGACGCCGCCGTGCGCCATGACGGCGACCGCGCCGTGCCCCTTGAGGGTGGTGGTGAACAAGCCCTGGCCGGTGACCTGGCCGCGCACCATGCCCATGACGCCGCCCTGCGAGCCCAGGAACATCGTGCCCTGCTGGAGCGTGCCGTCGAAGGCCAGCAGGCGGTCCGCCTCCACGTACAGCGTGTCCCCGGAGAGGCCGATCACCTGGATGTGGTGCCCGCCGTGCCCGAACAGGACCGTGCCGCTGCCTTCCACGGTCATCAGTGGCGTCGCCTCGCCCGCCACCCGGCGGCCGATCATGGAGGCCAGGCCGCCCTGGCCCCCCTGGACGTTCGGGGTGAAGGAGACGTCCCCCCGGTAGGCGAGCATGGCGCCGCGCTGGCTGAAGATCTTGACGCCCGGCTGGACCGTCGCCTCGACCATCTTCGCGTTGATCTCCCGGAAGGGCATGTCAGACGTCCCCCGCGATCGTGGTGCGCTCACTGGGCTGTACGTAGACCAAGCCGTCGCCCTCGAAGCGGATCTGGAAGGCCTCGCCGCCGCCCTCGCCCATGAAGGTGCGGAAGGTGACGCCGGACTGCAAGCTCTGGCGGACATCCCCCTGGTGGGCGATGTACGCCCCCGGGTCGACCGTCAGCGGGTACTCCCGGGAGACGCGCAGCACCACCGCCGGGCCGTCGGAGATGATCGCCGCCTGGCCCGTGCCTTCGACGGTCGTCGTGAACAGGCCGTTGCCCTGCGTCGCGCCGCGCAGCCCCGCGAAGCTGGTGCCGGTGCGCAGGCCGGCATCCGCGCACAGCAGATTGCTCGCCTCCACGTACAGCTTCTCGCCGCTCAGCCGCACCAGATTGATCTCGGTGGCGCGGTCGGCGAACCAGCAGGTGCCGTGCCCCTTCACCTCCATCACCGTCATCTGCTCGCCGGTGACGCGGCGGGTCACCATGCCGCGTATCCCCTCGCCCCCGCCGGACATCTTCTTGAAGGCCATCTGGCCTTCATAGGCGACCATCGAGCCGTTCTTCGCCTTCACGGCGTCACCGGTCATGTCGACGGCGAGCACTCTGCTCCCTTGGAGCCGGAAAGTAGCCACGAATCGACGGTAGCCGCCGCGTACCCGCCCAGAACAGGGTGAAGGCCCCTGAGCGAACCCCGAGGCCACCCCGATGTCACAATGGGGGTCGCTTGTGCGCGCGTTCACAAGATCGCGCCGTCGAGCGCGTGCCGCCCCGCTCTTTCGACCCGCCCCACTCGCCGAAGGTGACCCGTGGACATCAAGACTGCCGCTGCCTTGCACCGACTCCGACTGGTCTCGATCCCGGAGGCCATCTCGTTCCCGATCCTGTTGGTCTGCTCGGTGCTCAAGCGCACCACTGAGTTCAACGCCGTCCCGGTGATGGGGTGGATCCACGCGATCCTGTTCATCCTCTACGTCGTCTTCCTGCTCGACGCCTGGAACCGGACCAAGTGGCCGTGGCAGAAGGCGGCGGTCTACTTCCTGCTCGCGATCCCGCCCTTCGGCGGTCTGTTCGCCGAGCGCAAGCTGAAGCGGGAGGCCGAGGCCGCGGTGATCGCGTCGCGCGCCCGCAGGGAAGGGATCGTCAACGCATGATCGTCGCTTTCTCCGTGACCCCGCTCGGCGTCGGTGAGGACGTCGGCGCGTACGTGGCCGAGGCCGTCCGTGTCGTACGCGAGTCGGGGCTGCCGAACAGGACCGACGCGATGTTCACGTCCGTCGAGGGCGAGTGGGACGAGGTGATGGACGTCGTCAAGCGTGCCGTCGCCGCGGTGGAGGCGCGGGCGCCGCGCGTCTCCGTCGTCATGAAGGCCGACATCCGCCCCGGCGTGACGGACGGCCTCACCTCCAAGGTCGAGACGGTGGAACGTCACCTGTCCGCATAGCCGCACCCACGACACACAGAAGCCCCCGCCTGTGGCGGGGGCTTCTTCGTTCACCTGCCGAACCCGCCGCCCGGAAGCCGACTTGAGCGACTGCTCAAACACCGTTATCTTCCAGTTGAGCACTCGCTCAAAAACAGGCTGACGGTGTGGGGGTTTCGGATGAGCTTGTATGTGGAGACACGGATACGCGCCGACCTCGACGACCTGTGGGCCCGCACCCAGGACCCCGGTCAGCACCAGCGCTGGGACCTGCGCTTCACCGAGATCACCTACCTGCCGTGCCAGGAGGGCGAGCCGCAGCACTTCCGGTACGCCACGCGCGTGCTGCCCTTCCTGACGATCGCCGGCACCGGGATCAGCGCGGGGGAGAAGCGGCGCCCGGACGGCACCCGGACCTCCGCCCTGCGCTTCGCGTCCCCGCACCCGCTGTCCTTCCTCGCCGAAGGCAGCGGCTACTGGCGCTACGTGCCCGAGCCGGACGGCGACGGGGTCCGCTTCCTCACCGGGTACGACTACCGCCCGCGCTGGGGCCGCCTCGGTGCGCTCGCCGACCGCGCGGTCCTGCGCCCCCTGATGGGCTGGGCCACGGCCTGGTCCTTCGACCGCCTCCGGCTCTGGCTGGAGCGGGGCATCACCCCCGAGCGCGCCCTCCTGAACGCCCTCACCGAGGTCGCCCTGCGCGTCCTGGGCGTGACGGCGGCGGTCCTCCTCGCCCCCGTGACCGCCCTCGCGGTGGCGGCGCTCGCCGTGATCCTGCCGCCGCTGCCCACCACGCCCGCGGCCCGCCGCTGCCTGCGCACCCCACCGGCACGCGCGCGTGCCCCCCGCCTGCTGTCCACCCTCGCCACCGCCCAGGAGCAGCGCTCATGACGTCGATCTTCGAAACCGTGATGGGCGCCGACTTCGAGCGGCTCCACCCGCAGCTGCGCCGCCGCTTCTCCGTCGGCCTCACGAGCGGCGAGGCCTGCACGGGCAGAGGCGTGATGGACCGCATCTGGCACGGCCGGGGCTTCGTGAAGCCGTTCCTCGCGGTCGGCGGCACCCGCAACATCCTCGTCCCGCGCCAGGGCCGCGCCGTCCCCTTCATGATCGAGAACGTGCCGTACGTCGACACGTACGGCCGTGAGACGGTGAGCTTCGTGCGCACCTTCGACCTGCCCGGCGGGCCCCGCCGCTTCGACGCCCAGATGGTCCTCAGTCCCAAGGGCGACCGCGTGCTCGACTACCTCGGCACGCACCAGCACCTCGCCAGCGACCTCCACTTCCGGGCCGAGCCGGACGGCTCGCTCGTGATCCGCTCCGGGGAGCACCGGTTCCGGGAGGGGCCCGTGGACTGCCGGGTGCCCGAGCTGATCGGCGGGGACGCCGAGGTGCGCGAGTCCTACGACGAGGCCTGCGGCCGTTTCCGCATCCAGGTGCGGGTCGTCAACCGGCGCTTCGGGCCGCTCTTCGGGTACGAGGGGTCGTTCGAGGCCGCGTACACCGATGTCCGTACGTGCGGGGTGCGGCCGGGGCTGCGGCCCGTCCGTGAGGAGGCGCGCGCGTGAGTGCGGCCAAAGACCCCGCCAAGGGGCAGGAGACCCGCGAGAAGCTGCTCGACGGGGCGTTGCGGACGCTCACGGAGCAGGGCATCGCCAAGACGTCCGCGCGGACGATCGCGGCGGCCGCCGGGGTCAACCAGGCGCTGGTCTTCTACCACTTCGGGTCCGTCGACGAACTCCTTTCGGCGGCCTGCCGGCACGGCACGGAGCAGCGGGTGGCCCGCTACCGGGGGCGGCTCGCGTCGATCGGTTCCCTCTCCGAGCTGCTCGCGTTCGGGCGCGAGATGCACGAGGAGGAGCGGGAGGCCGGGCACGTCGCGGTCCTGGGGCAGCTGCTGGCCGGGTCGCAGACGCAGCCGAGGCTGGCGGCGGCGACGGCGGCGGGGCTCGCGCTGTGGATCGAGGAGATCGAGCAGGTCCTGGTGCGGGTGCTGGCGGCTTCGCCGCTGGGGGAGTTCACGGATCCGGTGGGGCTTGCGCGGGCGCTGGCGGCGTCGTTCGTGGGCATGGAGCTGTACGAGGGGGTGGATCCGGCGGGTACGGAGCGGGCGCTGGCGGCGCTGGAGCGGCTGTCCGTCCTGGTGACCGCGGTCGAGGACCTGGGCCCGCTGGCCCAGCGCGCGGTCCGCCACCGGCTGCGGCGGCTCTGACCTGGCGGTCGGCCGGGGGTGCGCCTGGGCCTGGGGGCACCCGGCGGCCCTGCCCCGCGGCAAGCGAGTACCCGGCGGTATCCCCTGCCCCGCCGCGTGCGAGTACCCGGCGGTATCCCCTGCCCCGCCGCGTGCGAGTACCCGGCGGTATCCCCTACCCCGCCGCTCCGCGCCGGATGTCTCCCACCCACCCGCCCGTCAACCGGCGTCGAGATGTCGAGGTAGGGGCGGGGGGCGGTCACCCGCCGGGGGGTGGCCGGGGGGGGGGGGGGGGGGGGGGGGGGTGGCCGGCGGCGGGGGGGGGGGGGCGGGGGGGGGGGGGGCGGGGAGGCGGCGCGGGGCGGGTGCGGGAGGGGGGGG
>NZ_JAFEXF010000195.1 GCF_016905445.1 Streptomyces sp. G44 | reverse complement strand
TTTCGGTGGTCATAGCGTGAGGGAAACGCCCGGTTACATTCCGAACCCGGAAGCTAAGCCTCACAGCGCCGATGGTACTGCAGGGGGGACCCTGTGGGAGAGTAGGACGCCGCCGAACTAATTTTGAATGGGAAACCCCCGCACCTTGTGGTGCGGGGGTTTTCTGCGTTCCGGGGAGATTGTCGAACGCCTAGGGTCGAGGTATGCGATACGACCTGGTCATCTTCGACAACGACGGCGTCCTCGTGGACAGCGAGCCGCTCTCCAACAAGATCCTCGCCGCGTATCTGACCGAGCTCGGGCACCCCACGTCCTACGAGGACTCCCTGCGTGACTACATGGGCGGCGCCGTCCATCGCGTACACGATCTGATCCTTGAGCGGAGTGGGCAGCGGCTCCCCGTGGACTTCGACGAGGTCTTTCATGGGCGGGTCTTTTCCGCCTTCGAGCGTGAGCTGAAGCCCGTGGACGGGGCCGTCGAGGTGCTGGAGCAGCTCGACCGGGAGGGTGTGGCCTACTGTCTCGCCTCTTCGGGGAGTCATGAGCGGATTCGGGTCGGGCATCGTGCGGCCGGGCTCGACCGGTGGTTCGACGAGAAGCGCGTCTTCAGTGCGCAGGACGTCGGGCGGGGGAAGCCGGCGCCCGATCTTTTTCTGTACGCGGCCGAGCGGATGGGTGTGACGCCCGAGAAGTGCGTGGTCGTGGAGGACAGCCCCCTGGGGGTGCAGGCCGCCGTGGCCGCGGGGATGGATGTGTATGGGTTCACCGGGATGACGGCCGCCGAGCGGCTCTCGGGGGCCACGGAACTCTTCGGGGACATGCGGGAGTTGTCGCGGTTGCTGTCGTGACCGGGGCGCGCCGCGCGGCTGACATTTGTCACGGTCAGGTCCGGACGATCGTTTCTGTCGGCGCACGGGAGGCGGCGGCGAAGCTGTAGGTGTCGCGCAAAGCACGGGACGCACGCAGTCACGACGGAGGAACCCGACCATGAGCCAGCTCGGCACCGAGCTCACCGCCACGGCACCCGCCACCGGTGAGGTGCGCAAGGCCCGCGTCGAGTCGATGAAGCCGCTCGTGCTGGACGCGCTGCTGCCGACCGCCCTGTACTACCTGCTCAGCAAGGGCTGCGGGATGGGTGCTCTGGGGGCGCTGGCCTGGAGCAGTGTGGTGCCGGCGGGGCGTACGGCATGGGGGCTGGCCAGGGAGCGGCGGGTGAACGGGCTCGCCGCGCTGATACTGGCCGCCAACGTCGTCGGGCTGCTGCTCGGGCTGGTCAGCGGTGACGCCCGGCTCATGCTGGCCAAGGACAGCGGGATCACCGCGACCGTGGGAATCGCCGTACTGGTGTCGGTGGGGGCCGGGCGGCCGCTCATGACCGTCGCGCTCCAGCCCTGGGTGACCAAGGGGAACGCGGCACGGCTCGCGGCCTGGCAGCGGCTGAGGAACCGGCGCAGGCGGTTCGCGCGGCTGGAACGGACGTTCTCGGTGATGTGGGGCGCGGCGTTGTTCACGGAGGCGGTGCTGAGGATCGTGGGGGCGTACACACTGCCTGTGGACACCACGGTGTGGGCGGGCACCTTGATCGTGTCGGTCACCTGCGCGCTGACCGTCGTCGTCAGTGGGGCGATGGTCATCGGGCCCATGGAGAAGCTGGTCGGGGCGGAGCTCCAGGAGCGGGGCGCGAGCTGAGGGATTCGGCTGCCCACCGGCGGTGCGGGGCCCTACGCTCTGCGGCCATGACGCATGAGCTGCGGCGCGGCAGGACCTCGCTGGCGTTCGCCTTCCTGGTCCAGGGAGTCACGTTCGCCCTGCTGGTGACGCGGATCCCGGCGATCCAGGACCGGTACGGGATATCCGACGGGCTGCTTCCGGTGTTCCTCGCGGCGGTGCCGGTCCTCGCCGGCGCCGGGAGCGTGGGCACGGAATGGGTGGTCAAGAGGGTGCCGCCCAGTGGGGTGTTGCGGTGGTCGCAGCCGGTCGTGCTGCTGTCGCTCCTCGGGGTGGGGGCCGGGGACGCGCTGTGGCAGGTCGCCGTGGCGCTCGGGGTGTTCGGGCTCGCGGTGGGGGCGCTCGACGCGTCGATGAACATGCTGGGGGTCAGTCTTCAGCGGGCGTACGGGCGCAGCATCGTGCTCGGCTTCCATGCCGCCTACAGCCTGGGCGGGATCGCGGGTGCCTCGCTGGCCTGGGCGGGGGCGCACTGGGATCTTTCGCTGTTCATGTCGTATCTGCCGGTCGTGGTCGTGGCGCTGCCCGCGGCGCTGGCCGGGAGCCGGTGGTACGTCGACGCGCGGGACGGGGGCGCCGGGGCGGCCGGGCAGGGCGGGGCCGTCTCCTTCGGGCTGCTGCTTCCGCTGTGCCTGGTGATGACGTTCGCGTACATCGGGGACTCGACGGTCTCCAACTGGAGCGCCAAGTACGTGCAGGACGTGCTGGGCGGTTCGGAGGAGGTCTCGACCGTTCCGTACAACGTCTACATGGTCATGACGCTCGTCGGGCGGGGACTCGGCGATCTGGGTGTGCGGCGGCTGGGGGCGGTGGCCGTGGTGCGGGCCGGGGCGGTGGTGGCGGCGCTCGGGTTCGCGGTCGTGGCGGCGGCGCCGGGGGCGTGGGCCGGGATCGCGGGGTTCACGGTACTGGGGCTCGGGCTGTCGGTCCTGGTCCCGCAGACCTTCGCCGCGGCGGGGCGGCGGGCCTTCGAGGCGCACGGACCGGGGGCTTCGGACGCTGCCGTCGCGCGACTGAATGTCTTCAACTATGTGGGGTTTTTGATCGGTTCGCCGTTGGTGGGTGGGCTCGGGGACGCGTGGAACCACCGCGGGGCGATGCTCGTTCCTCTGGTGTTGGTGCTTGTGACCGTGTGGTACGCCCGTTCCTTCGCCCCCGGAGCGGACCGATACGGTGACGGGCATGAGCGGCCGCGCACAGCTGATGTGGGACGAGGCAGTAACGGGCTATGACTTCGGCCCGGGTCACCCCATGGACCCGGTCAGGCTCGGGCTGACCCGAAGCCTTGTCGGTGCCTTCGGGCTCGACAAGGAGCTGGACGTGGTGGCGGCCAAGCGTGCCGGGGACTCGACGCTGCGGCTCGTGCACCGCGAGGACTACGTGGCGGCGGTCAAGGCGGCCTCCGCCGATCCGGCGTCCGCGCGGGGGGAGTACGGCCTCGGCACCGAGGACGACCCGGCGTTCGCGGGGATGCACGAGGTGTCGGCGCTGATCGCCGGGCAGTCCGTCGGGGCCGCCGAGGCCGTGTGGCGCGGTGAGGCCCTGCACGCGGTGAACTTCTCGGGCGGGCTGCACCATGCCATGCCCGGGGGCGCCTCGGGGTTCTGCGTCTACAACGACGCGGCGCTGGCGATCGCGCGGCTCCTGGAGCTGGGCGCCGAGCGGGTCGCGTACGTGGACGTGGACGTGCACCACGGGGACGGGGTGCAGGCCGCGTTCTGGGAGGATCCGCGGGTCCTGACGATCTCGCTGCACGAGCACCCCCGGACGCTCTTCCCGCAGACCGGGTGGCCCGAGGAGACCGGCGCGGCAGGGGCGGCCGAGGGCTCCGCCGCGAACGTGGCGCTGCCGGCCGGGACCGGTGACGCGGGGTGGGTGCGGGCCTTCCACGCCGTGGTGCCCGAACTGCTCGCCCAGTTCCGGCCCCAGGTGCTCGTGACGCAGCACGGGGCCGACACGCACTTCGAGGACCCCCTCGCGCACCTCGCCGTCTCGCTGGACGCGCAGCGGGCGGTGCAGGTCGCCTGCCACGAGCTGGCCCATGAGCACGCCGAGGGGCGGTGGGTCGCTCTGGGGGGCGGGGGATACGCCGTGGTGGACGTGGTGCCGCGGTCCTGGACGCATCTGGTCGGCATCGCCGCGGGGCGGCCCGTGGAGCCGACGGCGGTGGTCCCGGAGGCCTGGCGGCAAGAAGTCTTCGCCCGTACGCGGCAGTTGGCGCCGGGGCGGATGACGGACGGGCGGTGGCCCGTGGGCTGGCAGGAGTGGGAGGCGGGGTACGACCCGGCCGACCGGCTCGACCAGGCGGTGCTCGCGGCCCGGCGGGCGGCGTTCCCGCTGCGGGGGCTGCTGCCCTGATGTCCTGAGCCTCGGCATGCCCTGGCCCCCGCATGCGCCGGCCCCGGCTCACCTGGCTCCGGAGGATACGGGCAGTTACGCCAACTGTGCGGTGTTTTCCGGGTTTTCGGGGAGCGCGCGGGCGATGTGCGCCACCATCGCACCGTGTTGACCACCGGCGCCCTGCGTGCGCACCTGTTGGCGGCTCGACTGGCCGGGCCCGTGGCCACGTCCAGGGAGAAGAGCCTGCGCAGCTACCGGCTCTTCGCGGCCCGGGACCCCCGGCTGCTGCTGGGGCTCGACCCCGAGTGGAGCTGGGGACCCGCGGACCTCTTACGGCTCATGGCCGACAGGTGCGGGGTCTCCGCCGACCCCCGGCACACCACGGGGGCCGACGTGATCGATCCGGAGCGGACGCTGAGAGCGCTCGACGCGTTCGCGGAGCGGCTCGCGGAGGCGGCGCGGAGGCGGCTTCCCGTACTCTTCGGGACCGGCCATCCGCATCGACTGCTGGGCTTCTACGCCGCGTTGGCGGACGCCTTGTCGGCGGCCGGATGCACTGTCCTCACCCCGGCGCAGGGTGACAGTGTCGACATAACGACCCGGTTCGGCCTACGTACGTACAACCTCGACTACGTACAAGGCGTCGCGCTGGTGCGCGAACCCGGCGCGTGTGCCCCCGGGGGTGAGACCGGCGCACACACCCACTCACCGCTCCCCGTTCGGGCCGTTCTGGGGGCCGCGGCCCAGGCCGGCGGACCCCTTCCCGAGCTCGTCGTCGGAGACCACGGATGGGTCTGCGGGGCAGGTCAGCTGGGGTTCGAGGCGATCGGGCTGGCGGATACGGACGATCCCGCGCTGTTCGTCGGAGAGGCCGAGGGGCGGGTGTCCGTCGTCGTTCCGCTTGATGACGCCGTGCGGTCCGCTTACTACCGGCCGCTTACTCGCTATGTACTCAATCGAGCGTGTCTGTCACAGTAGGCGGCCGATGGCTGCTCCTCTTCCCCACTCGCATCATCCGCCCCTAGTCTGGGGAGTGAGCGCGCAGCGACGAAGAGTCACCGGAAGGGGAAGCCGGTGCCCGTCATGTGCGGAAGGTTCAGGTGGGGTGTCATGGCTGATAACCAGAGGCCGCTGAACGAGGTTCAGTTCCTGACCGTGGCGGAAGTCGCCTCGGTGATGCGAGTGTCCAAGATGACCGTGTACCGCTTGGTGCACAGCGGTCATCTGCCCGCCATTCGGGTCGGAAGGTCCTTCCGGGTGCCCGAGCAGGCGGTTCACGAGTACCTCCGCGAGTCCTATGTGGGGGTCGAGGCAGGCTGAGCGACGGACTCGCGGGCCCCTCGCAGCAGGGGTCGCGCGGGATCCTTTGGCCCTCGATTACGTCCCTCACGCGGGGACAGGTAGGCTAGGCCGACGTAGGTCGTGTGGGCCCAGTCTGCTGCCCCGCACCGAGTGAAGAGAAGTGAGCGAGGGTAGTCGTGGGCTCTGTTATCAAGAAGCGGCGTAAGCGGATGGCCAAGAAGAAGCACCGCAAGCTGCTGAAGCGCACTCGCGTTCAGCGTCGCAACAAGAAGTAGGCGATCGCTGCACAGCGGGTTTCGAAGCCCTCCCACCACCGGTGGGAGGGCTTCGGCATGTTCGGGGGCCCTGCGCGCGGTACTTGAGACACGGGCGGTTGGTCCGTACGTAGCCCTGTGTCCGTCGTCACTTCACGCAGCGCGCGGTCCTCACAGCGCGACACCGACCCGCTAGCGTGGGCCGGGACACAGTCGACGTGTGCGGCGAGGTTGGGGAAGGCAGGCGCTGATCTTGGGCAAGGTCGTGCTCGTGACCGGAGTGGCCCGGCAGCTGGGCGGACGGTTCGTCCGGCGGATCCAGCGCGACCCCGAGGTCGAACGGGTGATCGCCGTCGACGCGGTCCCGCCCGAGCACCAGCTGGGCGGCGCCGACTTCGTCCAGGCCGACATCCGGCAGCCCGCGATCGCCAAGGTGCTCGCCGAGTACCACGTGGACACGGTCGTCCACATGGACGTCACCGCCACCGCGCTCGGCCGGGGCGGCGGCCGGGGCTCGGTCAAGGAGACCAACGTCATCGGCACCATGCAGCTGCTCGGCGCGTGCCAGAAGTCGCCGACGGTGCAGCGGCTCGTGGTGAAGTCCAGTACGAGCGTGTACGGCTCCGCGCCGAAGGACCCGGCGGTCTTCACCGAGACGACGCCGCCCAAGTCCCTGCCCAGCGGCGGCTTCGCCAAGGACATCGTCGAGGTCGAGGGCTATGTGCGGGGCTTCGCGCGGCGCAGGCCCGACGTCGCGGTGTGCGTGCTGCGCTTCGCGAACATCCTGGGGCCGGCCGCCGAGTCGCCGCTCGCCGAGTACTTCTCGCTGCCGGTCCTGCCGACCGTCTTCGGCTACGACCCCCGCCTCCAGTTCGTCCACGAGGACGACGCCGTCGAGGTGCTGCGCCTGGGCTCGCACGAACCGCGGCGCGGCACGCTCAACAGCGGCACGTTCAACATCGCGGGCGACGGCCAGCTGCTGCTCTCGCAGTGCTCGCGGCGGCTCGGCCGGCCGACCGTGCCGGTGCTCCTGCCCGCCGTCACCTGGGTCGGCTCGGCGCTGCGCACGCTCGGCGCGACGGACTTCTCGCCGGAGCAGATCCGCCTGCTCACGCACGGCAGGGTCGTGGCCACCCGGCAGATGCGCGAGACTCTGGGGTTCAGGCCGAAGTACACGACCGCGGAGACCTTCGCGGACTTCGTACGCAGCCGTGGTCCCGGACTGCTGCCGCCCGCTGCCCTCGCCGGGGCAGTCGACCGGATCGCCGCGCTGCCCTTCGCGGGCGGCAACCGATGCGCCAACTGAGGAGAGCGTCAACGATGGCGGACGCCAAGGTCATTCCGTTCGACGACGACCGTTCACGCGCGGGCGCCCAGCGCCCGCCGCGCCGCAGGCCCGCGCCGCGGCGCACGGGCGATCCCGGGACCGTGAGCGAGGTCATGACGCTCCCGGGCCAGCAGGCCGCCGAGGAGCCGCCGCCGCGCCCGGAACCCGCGGACCGGGCTCAGCAGGCGCGTGGCGGCGGCTGGGACCGGCGCATCGCGGGCGGCCTCGCCTTCCTGCGGCGCCGGCTGACCGGTGAGTACGAGGTCGACGACTTCGGCTACGACGAGGAGCTCACCGACCAGGTCCTGATGTCGCTGCTCCGCCCGTTCTACGAGAAGTACTTCCGGGTGGAGGTGAAGGGCGTCGAGAACATCCCCGCCGAGGGCGGTGCGCTGATCGTCGCCAACCACTCGGGGACGCTGCCGCTGGACGGCCTGATGATGCAGGTCGCCGTGCACGACCACCATCCGCGGGGCAGGCATCTGCGGCTGCTCGCCGCCGACCTCGTCTTCATGCTGCCGGTCATCAACGAACTGGCCCGCAAGGCCGGGCACACGCTCGCCTGCGCGGAGGACGCGGAGCGGCTCCTGGAGCGGGGCGAGCTGGTCGGGGTGATGCCGGAGGGCTTCAAGGGCATCGGCAAGCCGTTCGGCGAGCGCTACAAGCTCCAGCGGTTCGGGCGCGGCGGCTTCGTCTCGACGGCGCTGCGCACGGGCTCCCCGATCGTGCCGTGCTCGATCGTCGGGGCGGAGGAGATCTACCCGATGATCGGCAACGCCAAGACGCTGGCGCGGGTCCTCGGGTTCCCGTACTTCCCGATCACGCCGACGTTCCCGTGGCTCGGTCCGCTGGGCGCGGTGCCGCTGCCGACGAAGTGGACGATCCAGTTCGGCGAGCCGATCCCGACGGACGGCCATCCGCCGGAGGCGGCGGAGGACCCGATGCTGATGTTCAACCTGACGGACCAGGTGCGCGAGCAGATCCAGCACACGCTGTACAAGCTGCTGGTGCAGCGGCGTTCGGTGTTCTTCTGAGCGCCGGTTCCTTTCCCACAGGCGCGCACGTGCGTACGTGATCGGAGGCGCCCTCCTGGGTGGGGGGCGCCCCCGATCACGTACGGGCAGCAGTTACTTCGCGTCCTCCTCGTCGATGCCCAGCTCCGGGAGCAGGCCGGGCAGGATCGGGGGCAGGGTGACATCCGGCTTGGCCGAGGGCCGGTCCTTGCCGGGCTTGCTCCTGCCGTCCGACGGAGCCGGTGACGTCTTCTTGTCGTCCGGCGGGTCGAGGAGACCGCCCACGCTGCCGCCGAGGACGTCGTCGTCCGTCTCGCGCGGTGAGGAGGGCCTCGGCTTGCTGTCGCCGCTGCGGGGGGCGCCGTCCTGGCCGCCTCCGCCGCCCGAGGGGGTGGAGGAGCGCCCGTCCGTGCCCTGGGAGCCGGTGGGGCCCTCGGGGGTCCGGCCGGGCCTGCCGTCCTTCTCGGGGGTGCGGGGCAGCAGCGAGCGCAGCGGCTCGACCTCCTCGTCTATGGCGTCGAAGACGGAGTCCACCTGTTTGCCCACGTCACCCAGTTGGACCGGCAGGCGGCCCTGGAGGTCGCTCCAGCTCTGGCGGTGCGAGCGGGAGAACGCGGACAGCGCCTGGATGGGGCCGAGCGCCCCGTCGCGCTCGTACGCCTCAAGGAGCAGGCGGTGGCCCTCGGTGGCGTCGTGCCGCATGCCGGAGAGGGCCCGCCGGATCTCGCCGACGGACTCGTGGTCCAGGGAGCCCGCGCGGTCGCGCTCCATGAGCCTGCGCGCTTCGTTCAGCCGGGTCGAGGCCTGGTCGAGGTAGATCCGGCCCCGGTCGACGTCGCCGTCGGCCATGCCGAGTTTGAGGTCCTCCATGCCGCGCTTGAGGCCGTACAGCGAATCGCCCGGCAGGGCGTCGGAGCTGGCGGCGGCGACACCGCCGAAGGCACCCGCGGCGACGCCGACGGTGAGACCGCCGGCGGCGATGCCTTTGGACAGCCGGGAACGGGGCCGCAGCTTGTGCAGCGGACCCGCGCGGTGGGCGCCCTTGCGGGAGCGCTGTTCGGGCACCGCGGCACTGCCGCCGCCCTCAAGGAGCATGGCTTCCATCGCGGCCACGAGCTGCGCGCGCTGGACGACCTTGACCTCGGGGTCGAGGGCGGGTTTCGGCAGCGCGTCGAGACCGTCGGCCAGGGCCAGCATGCGGCTCTGCTCGGTCGGCTCGGCGCGGGCCGCGGTGGTTTCGGGGGACTCCACGGACGCGGCCGCGGGCGCGGTGGACGCGGAGTCCTCGGACTGCTCGGCCGCCGGGTCCTGGTCGGAATGCTCCTCCAGGGCCTGGGCGAAGGCGTTCGCCCGCCGGTGGGCCGATACGTTCGCGATCACTGGCGGCACCTCCTCTCGTCAAGACGGTCGACTCCCCAGGGGGTCCTGAGGGTTGCATGGCCTGACCACGTCCACACGATCGGGTGAGCGAGTGAGGTGTCCCCCGCTCAGGGCGTCGGGGGAACGTCAGGTTGCGACCACAGGGAGCCTGCATCCCGCACAACGAGCGTCGCGGCACTTGGGTTACGGACGGCGGATGATCGGACCGCGAAGAATCGGCGAAGGGCCGTGGCGGCCATCTGGCCGCCACGGACGGTGAATTGAGCGCTACGGAGCGCTGTCGTGCCGGTGCGTTAGCGGGCGTCGTCCGGGAGGAGGCGGGCGAGAGTACGGACCGCGCGGTACTGGAGGGTCTTGATCGCGCCTTCGTTCTTGCCCATGACGCGCGCGGTCTCGGCGACGGAGAGGCCCTGGAGGAAGCGCAGGGTCACACACTCCTGCTGCTGGGGGTTGAGGCGGCGGACGGCTTCGAGCAGTGCCGCGTTCGAGAGGGACTCCAGGACGGAGTCCTCGGGGCTGCGCTCGACTTCGTTGGCGTCGAGCATTTCGCCGGTGGTCACTTCGAGGCGGAATCTGCTCGATTTGAAGTGGTCGGCGACCAGGTTGCGGGCGATGGTGACGAGCCAGGCGCCGAAGTCGCGGCCCTGCCAGGTGAAGGTGCCGATGCGGCGGAGGGCGCGCAGAAAGGTCTCACTGGTGAGGTCCTCGGCGGTCGCCTTGCCGCCGACGCGGTAGTAGATGTAGCGGTAGACCGTGTCGCTGTACTGGTCGTAGAGGCGGCCGAAGGCGTCGGACTCGCCGGCCTGGGCGCGTTCGACGAGGTCCATCATGCGGGCGCTGTCGCTGTCCGCGGCGGGACGGCGGTGGGTGGGCGTGGAGGCGGCGGCAGTGGCGCCGGAGCGGGCCCGTCTGCTGACCGTCCGCCCGTCTCCCGACCCCCGCCCCGCAAGGACGGCACTCCGTGCCGGCACCTCCTCAAGGCCGTCAGCCAGGGCATAGCACGGCCCGGCGGGTGCCGGGACGGCGAAGGCGGGGGCGGCGGGGACGGCGTACGCGGTGGGGACGAAGCCGCGCAAGCGGTCGAGGACCGTTGCGCGCAGCGTAGCCAGGCCCGAGGCGTCAACCCCGACGTGTGGGTACACGGGACTCCCAGAGGCAGAGCTTCCATCACGTGCAGTACGGAACCTTTCACTCGTCGTAGCGACGTGTGGGGTCCGATATGCGTCTGAGGAGAATAACGCTTCGTACAGGCAGCGCTACACCCAGTTGCTAAAATCACCGATTACGACGCTTCTGTAACTGAACGGAGTCGGATCAAGTGCCGGAGAGTGAGCGGAAGTTGATCGGAACGGTTCGCATTCCGTCGCCACGCGGGGCGTGTTGTGGCCGAGTGCAACCGCCGCGACTGGCCGCGCGCGGGGCGGGGTAGGACCGGGGAATGCGCGTCGGCCGGCGGTCTTGGCCGCCGGCGGCGGGTCAGTGGCGGCGGCGGTGCAGGGCGATGGCCGCGGCCGTGCCGCCCGCGAGCGCGCCGACGCCGGCCGCGGCGGGGATGCCGACCTTCGCGGCCTTGCGGCCGGTGCGGTAGTCGCGCAGCCGCCAGTCCCGCTCGCGTGCGTGCTTGCGCAGCTTGGCGTCGGGGTTGATCGCGTACGGGTGGCCGACGAGCGAGAGCATCGGGATGTCGTTGTGCGAGTCGCTGTACGCGGCGCAGCGGGCCAGGTCCAGGCCCTCGGCGGCGGCCAGCGCGCGCACGGCCTCGGCCTTGGCGGGGCCGTGCAGGGGCTCGCCGACGAGCTTGCCGGTGTAGACGCCGTCGACGGACTCGGCGACGGTGCCGAGGGCTCCGGTCAGGCCGAGGCGGCGGGCGATGACCGTGGCGATCTCCACCGGGGCGGCGGTGACCAGCCAGACCTTCTGTCCGGCGTCGAGGTGGGCCTGGGCCAGGGCGCGGGTGCCGGGCCAGATGCGCTCGGCCATGTACTCGTCGTAGATCTCCTCGCCGATGGTCATCAGCTCGGCGACGCGGTGGCCCTGGACGATGGACAGGGCGCTGTCGCGGGCGTCCTGCATGTGCTCGGGGTCCTCGACGCCGGCGAGCCGGAACCACGCCTGCTGCCAGGCGAACCGGAACAGCTCCTGGCGCTCGAAGAACTTCCGCTTGTAGAGGCCGCGGCCGAAGTGGAAGATCGCGGCGCCCTGCATCACGGTGTTGTCGAGGTCGAAGAAGGCGGCGGCCTCCACGTCGCCGACGACGGGGAACTCCGGTTCGCGCGGACCTGCCCCGGGCGCGGCCTGTCCGGCGAGCGCCTCCAGCTCCTGGGAGGTCTTGCGGGCGGCCTCGGCGGAGGCCTCGCCTGCCAACACGCTCCGCGCCGTGGCGGAGCGCCTACGGGGTGTGAGCCATCCGAGAGCGGCCATAACCGTGAGCATAGCTAGTTCGTTCGGTGGTTCCGGAGTCGGCGGGATGTCGGGGAGGTGAGGCCTTGGGAACTCTTCGCGGGCGCCCCGCCGAAGGGCGGCGGCGGGTCGTCTCCGGCGGGCGCGGGGCGGGCGCGGCGGCGGGGCGAGAATGGGGGCATGAGCCCGATTTTTCGTCGTACGGAGAAGAAGAAGCCCGCGGACCGCACGGTCACCCTGATCGGGAAGCCGGGCTGTCATCTGTGTGATGACGCACAGCTGGTGATCGAGAAGGTCTGCGCGGAGGTGGGCGCCGCATGGGAGAAGAAGGACATCACGCAGGACGAGGAGTTGCACCGGGCCTACTGGGAGCAGATCCCGGTGGTCCTGGTCGACGGGGAGCAGCACACCTTCTGGCGCGTGGACGAGGAGCGGCTGCGCCGCGAACTGGCCGGCTGACGCGCCGAAGCTACTGACCGGGTAGTCCAAAGTGGCCGCGAAGTCGTTTACGCTTTGGGGCGGTTTTGGTCTCGGGGGCGATGATCGTGAGGAGAGTGTGCGGTTTTGCCCCCATCCAGTGAGCAACGGCGCCGCCCGCGCTTCGGTTCCACGATCGTGCGCCGGGGGCGCGTGACCCCGGTCACGTTGGCCGGGCAAATCGGACACAATCTTTGTGCACGCGTTCACAAAGGCATAGCCTGCATTCGACGGGGCGGTCTGGGGACGAGTGACCGCCCACAGCCCCGCTCTACCCGCAGGAGCACCGTGGCAACTGGCCGAACTCACCGACCGGCGACCCGCAGCCGAGGGATTCCCGAGGCCACCGTCGCCAGGCTTCCGCTGTACCTCCGAGCCCTCACGGCGCTGTCGGAGCGCTCGGTGCCCACGGTCTCCTCCGAGGAGCTCGCGGCCGCCGCGGGAGTCAACTCCGCGAAGCTGCGCAAGGACTTCTCGTACCTCGGTTCGTACGGGACGCGAGGCGTCGGCTACGACGTCGAGTATCTCGTCTACCAGATCTCCCGTGAACTGGGGCTGACCCAGGACTGGCCGGTTGTCATCGTCGGCATCGGCAACCTCGGCGCCGCGCTGGCCAACTACGGCGGCTTCGCCTCGCGTGGTTTCCGGGTCGCGGCGCTCATCGACGCCGATCCGGCAATGGCCGGAAAGCCCGTCGCCGGGATGCCCGTGCAGCACACCGACGACCTCGAACGGATCATCGAGGACAACGGCGTCTCCATCGGCGTCATCGCCACCCCGGCCGGTGCCGCGCAGCAGGTCTGCGAGCGGCTCGTCGCCGCCGGTGTGACCTCCATCCTGAACTTCGCGCCGACCGTCCTGTCCGTGCCGGACGGCGTCGACGTGCGCAAGGTCGACCTCTCCATCGAGCTCCAGATCCTCGCCTTCCACGAGCAGCGCAAGGCCGGTGAGGAGGCCGCCGCCGACGGCGTCGTGCCGCCCGCCGCCGCCAAGCCGCACCGCAAGGGACCCGACGGGGACGTTCCCGCCGTGATGCCGGCATGAGCCTCCTGGTCGTAGGGCTGAGCCATCGCAGCGCTCCGGTGAGCGTCCTGGAGCGGGCCGCGCTGCCCGTGGACGCGCAGGCCAAGCTGCTGCACGACAGCGTCGCCGCGGAGCCCGCCGCCGAGGCGGCCGTGCTCGCCACGTGCAACCGCATCGAGCTGTACGCCGACGTCGACAAGTTCCACGCCGGTGTCGCCGAGCTGTCGACGCTGCTCGCGCAGCACAGCGGCGTGGGCCTGGATGAGCTCACCCCCTATCTGTACGTCCACTACGAGGACCGTGCCGTCCACCATCTCTTCTCGGTGGCGTGCGGGCTCGACTCGATGGTGGTCGGCGAGGGGCAGATCCTCGGGCAGATCAAGGACGCCCTCGCGCGCGCCCAGGAGCTGCACACCGCGGGCCGCCTCCTCAACGACCTCTTCCAGCAGGCCCTGCGGGTCGGCAAGCGCGCGCACTCCGAGACCGGCATCGACCGGGCCGGGCAGTCGCTCGTCACCTTCGGCCTGGAACAGCTCGCTGTGCGCACGTCCGTCGAGACCTGGGCCAAGGGCAAGCGCGCCCTGGTGATCGGCGCGGGCTCCATGTCCTCGCTCGCCGCGGCGACGCTCGCGCGCGCCGGGGTCGAGGAGGTCGTGGTCGCCAACCGCACCCTGGAGCGCGCCGAGCGGCTGGCGGAGATCCTGCGCGGGACCGGCGGCACCGGAGTGAGCGCCCGCGCCGTCCCCATGGACGCCGTCGCCGACGAACTGACACGTGCCGACGTGGCCGTCTCCTGCACGGGCGCGACCGGCCTGGTGCTGACGGCGGACGCGGTCCGCGCCGCCGTCGAGGGCCGGGTGCCCGCAGCGGGCGGCTGGAGCGGTGACGTACCGGCGCAGTCCCGGAGCGGTTCCGCCGGCCAGGGGGCGCAGTCCGCCGCGGCCGACGACGGCTGCCCGGTGGACCTCACCGCCCCGCGCGGCTTCTCCGTCGCGGGCGAGGCCGCCGTCGCCGGCATGGACGCCGCCTCCCTGGAGCAGCACGCCGCGTGGGTGGACAACGCCCCGGCCGAGCGGCGCGAGATCGCCGCCGACCCGCAGACCGAGGCAGACGCCATCGCCGCGCTGGTGGCCGCCGCGCGCGTCACCGGACGCCTGCCGGAGCGGCGCAGGCC
>NZ_JAFEXF010000194.1 GCF_016905445.1 Streptomyces sp. G44 | reverse complement strand
ACGCCTTCAGCGCCAGGTGCAGCATGACGATGGAGTCCTTGCCGCCGGAGAAGAGGATCACCGGCCGCTCGAACTCGCCCGCCACCTCGCGGAAGATGTGCACCGCCTCGGACTCCAGGGCGTCCAGATGGCTCAGGGCATAGGGGTTCTTGGTGGTCCCGCCGTGCAGAGCGACCGCTGTCATGCCGCCTCTCCTTCCTTCGCCGGCCGCCCCAACAGGCCCTTGTCCCGCAGCATGCGGTGCACCGCGGACACGGACTCGTGGACGGTCTGCGTATGTGATTCGATGCGCAGGTCGGGTGACTCGGGTGTCTCGTACGGGGCGTCCACACCGGTGAGGCCGGAGATCTCGCCCGCCGCCCGGCGGGCGTACAGGCCCTTCACATCACGTACGGAGCAGACCTCCACGGGCGTGGCGACATGCACCTCCAGGAACGGCGTGCCGTCGGCCTCGTGCTGGTCACGCACCGCCGACCGGCTGTCCGCGTAGGGGGCGATCGCGGGCACCAGCGCCAGTACGCCGTTCCGGGCGAGGAGCCCGGCCACGAAACCGATGCGCCGTACGTTGGTGTGACGGTCGGCGCGGTCGAAGCCGAGGCCGGCCGAGAGGAAGGCGCGGATCTCGTCGCCGTCCAGGATCTCCACCGCGTGATGGTCCTCGCGCAGCCGCCGGGCGAGCGCGCGGGCGATCGTCGTCTTGCCGGCGCTCGGCAGCCCGGTGAGCCACACCGTGGCGCCGCCCGCTCTGTTCACCCTGGTCCTCGGTGGTGCCGGGCTCATGGGCATACGTCGACTCCTTGTCTCGCTGAGGGCAGGCCGGTCGGTGCCCGGGGTCCGGCTCAGGCGGCCGCGGCGGGCACGCTCAGCCGGTGGGCGCGCAGCTCCTCGTAGAAGGGCAGGTGGAAGGCGAGGAACTCGGCGAGCCGCGGGTCGTTGTCCGGGCCGCGGGTGTAGGCGGCGGTGGTCGCGGCGAAGCCCTGGGAGCGGCTCGTCGACTCGTGCCAGACCTTCGTGCCGACCCATTCCTCGCGCATCTCCGGCCGCCAGGAGAGCGCGGAGGGGACGAACGGGATGCCGGTGCGCGCGCAGTACGCGCGTACCGTCGCCGCCGGGTCGGCCACGAGGTCGTCCGAGTCGACGACGACCGGACGGTGCCCCGTCGCCTGCCGCACCGCCTCGTAGATCTCGGCGAGCCGGGAGAACCCGATCTCCTCGCACGTCAGGTCCGGGTTGATCGCGGCGTGCGAGGCGATGGCCTCGCTCGGGTGGCGGATGATGAAGGTGTGGGTCGCCTCCTTGAGGAAGTCGGTGTCCGCGAGCAGGCCCGGGTAGGCGAAGTCGGTGGTGTCCTTGAAGAACACCGGGCCTTTCGCGGCCTCTTCACGGATGGCCTCGATCAGCTCCCTCTCGCCGCGCACGGTGCGGCCGCCCACCGAGGTCTCGCCGAAGTTCATCACGTGCGAGAAGGGCTCGTGCAAAATCGTGCGGTCACCGCGCTGCGACATCATTTTCAGGAACGCGGTCGACCTCGAACGAGGCGCGCTCCACAGGGCCAGTATCGGGGGGGTGAACGTCACGGAAGTCTCCATTTCCTGGGGTCGGAAAATCGGTCAACGCATTGAAAGATACCCCTCTCCGGCAGCCGGAAAATGAGCGGACGCATATCTCATCAAGGCGATTACACGCCGTTTGTGGCCGTCATCCTCAGTGCGATGGGAGCGGGCCGGATCAACGTGGTCGTGAGCCCCGATATCCGTCCTGTGCTGATGTACGGGAGGCATGCGCCGCCCCTAACGTCGGGGAGATGAAGCATGCAGCGAAGCAGCGAGAAGCTGACACCAGCGCCCCCGGGTCACCGCTCTTCCGGACGGTGGACCTCACCGGGCATCTCAACAACAAGGCCGTCACCACGGAATCCCGAAAGGGGGAAGGCCGGCTCAACGTCTGGCGCAACACCATTCCCGCCCAGCATTTTTCCGCGGCCGGCTCCCGGGTGGAAGTCGACGGAATTCCGTATCTGCTGGCCCCGGAATCCGCGTACGACAACGTGCGCTGCGCGGGCCAGTACGTGACGGTCCCCGAGGGCCGGTACGACTGGATACGGATCCTGGCCACCGGCGAACGCCGGGCCGAGACCGAGATCGCCGTCCATTTCGCCGACGGGCACATCGACTTCGAGGCGCTGCGGGTGTCGGACTTCTGGCACGCCCCGCCGCGGTTCGGCGAGAGCGTCGCGTACCGCACACCCGTCATGCACTACCCCCACCACGTCCAGGAGCGGGTCAACGCCGGGGTCTTCAGCACCCGCGTGCCGGTCTCCCGCCAGGCGGCCGTGTGCGCCCTGCGGCTGCCCCGGCACGTGGGCGTCCATGTCTTCGCGCTCACGTTGCAGCGCACCCCGGACGACCTGACCAGGAGGAGCACCTCATGACCACGGTGACCGAGGCCGCGCGGCCGAGCGGCGACACACGCCTGTGGTACCGGGACACCATCAGCTGCCTGCAGGGCACGTTCGCCACGGCACTGCTGCGCGCCGGGCACGATCCGCTGCACGCGCTGGGGCTGCACTGGGAGTTCCGGTACCGGCCGGGGCAGGTCACGAGCGAGGAGTTCTCCTTCCCCTGCCCGCCGGGGGTCGAGCTGGCCACGGCCCTGCTGCCGCATCACCCGGTGCGCTCCTCGTGGCACCAGGCGTCCGGCGCCGGGGACGGGGTGGCGGAGCTGCTCGGCCGGCTCGACCGGGGCCGGACGGTGATCGCCGCCGTGGACAACTTCCACCTGCCGTTCCGGCCCGCCTATCACGATGTGCACGCCGCGCACCTCCTGGTGGTGTCCGGCATCGACCCGGAGAACGGCACGGTGACCGTCGCGGACGCCATGCCGCCGGAGTTCCACGGGGCCATACCGCTCACCGCGTTCCTGAACGCGTGGACTTCCGGCAATCCCAGCGACGAGCAGGACGCGTTCTTCAGCGACACCCGCATCGACCGGCGCTACCTCACCGTCGAGGTCGGCACGCCCTTCCCCGACCTCGGCCCGGAGCTGCTCGGGACCGCCATCGAGCACAGCCTGCGGCTGTTCCGGGCGCCGTCGCCCGACGCGCACGGCGACCACGTCGGCCGGCACGGGCTGCGTCACTTCCTCGCCGACCTGGTGGAGCGTGCCCGCTCCGGGCGCGCCGGTGCGCTCCAGCACGCGTACCCGTTCGGCTGGGGCATGCAGGCGCAGGCCGGCCTGCACGGAGAGCTGCTGCGCACCTGGGGCCGGGCCACCGGACGGCCCGACGCGGCGGAGGCGGGCCGCCGCATGGAGGCGGTGGCGCACGCCTGGTCCGGCATCCGCGTCACCACCGCGCACGCCACCGCCCATCCCCCCTACGACGCGCGGACGGTCTCCGCCGACCTGGCGGGCCACGCCCAGGTCCTCGAGAACGCGTACGCGACGGCCGTCGAAGCCCTCACCCAGGCGAAGGAGACGCTGTGACCGTGAACGTCACCACCCCCACGAACACGCCCGCCACCCCCACGACCACGCCCACACCCCCGACGGGCGCGCCCGCCACCCCGGCCAAGAGGTCCCGCGACGCCCTCGCGGTGTTCGGCGGCGCCCCGGCCGTGCCCCGGCGGCTGCGCTCCCTGGAGTGGCCCGTCATCACCGACGCCGACCGGCAGGCGGTGCTGGCCACGCTGGACGGGCCGTTGGTGTCGAACGTGAACGGCGAGAGTCCGGTGAGCCGCCTGGAGCAGACGTGGGCCGCCCGCTGCGGCGTGGACTGGTGCGTGGGCACGTCGAACGGGACCACCGCGCTGACCACTGCCCTCGCGGCCCTCGACATCGGCCCGGGCGACGAGGTCATCGTCCCCGCCCTCAGCTTCATCGCCAGTGGCCTGGCCCCCCTGCACCAGATGGCGGTCCCGGTCTTCGCCGACATCGACCCCGTCACCTTCACGCTCGACCCGGAGTCGGTGCGCTCACTGATCGGTCCGCGGACGGCGGCGATCCTCCCGGTCCACCTGCACGGGCACCCCGCGCCGATGGACGACCTGCTCGCCCTGGCGCGCAGGCACCGGCTCGCGGTCGTCGAGGACGCGGCCCAGGCGCACGGCGCGCTGTACCGGGGGCGCCCGGTGGGTTCACTCGGCGACGCCGGTGCCTTCAGCCTCCAGGTCACCAAGAACCTGCCGACCTGCGGCGAGGGCGGACTGCTGGTCACCGACGACGCCGAACTGGCCCGCAAGGCACGGCTGGTCCGGCAGTTCGGTGAGGTGATCGAGGCCGGGAAGGACCGCGACTACGTGTCGTACCGGCTGGGATGGAACAGCAAACTCAGCTCGGTGCAGGCCGCGTTCACCCTCTCCCAGCTCGACCGGTTCGACGGTTACGAGGCGGCCCGCGAGGAGCAGGTGACGCGCTTCCTGGGACGCCTCGCCGGCCTGCCGGGCCTCACCGTGCCGACGGTCGCCGAGGGCAGCACCCACGCCTGGCACATCCTGCGCTTCCGCCTCGACCCCGCCGCGGCGGGCCTGGACGGCATCACCCCCGGCGCGTTCCGGGCCGCGCTGCACCGCCTGCTGCGCGCCGAGGGCGTACCCATGTCCCGCTACCAGCTGATGCCGCTCAGCGACCAGAAGGTGTTCGCCGAGCGCCTCGGCTTCGGCAACGGCCAGCCATGGGCCGCGGCCGGCGACGACGGTCCCGCGCGGGCGGTGGCGGCCCCGGTCACCCGGCAGGTGATCGACGACTCGCTGACCCTGCAGAAGCGGCATCTGAACCCCGGCGCGGGCCCGGCGCTCGACGCGTACGCCGACGGCTTCGAGAAGGTGTGGAACAACCTGCCGGACGTCCTACGCCTCGCACGTGGCTACTCGAACGAGTAGTCGATCCGGTCGGGGGGCGAATCTAGCGTGGACACATGGTCAATGCCACCGAGAAGCAGCCGGTAAGCACGTCACCGTCCCCCCACGCACAGCGCACGGTCGTCATCGTCGACCCCGTGTCGACGGGCGCCCATCTCGCCCCCGCCTTCCACCAGCAGGGCTGGCGAACCGTCGCGGTCCACAGCAGCGACCCCCTCCCTCCGGTGTACGCCAAGAACTTCCGCCCCGAGGACTTCACGGAAGTCGTCGTGCACCACGGTGACGTGACGGAGACGACGCGCCAGGTGGCGGCGTTCGAGCCACGGTTCGTCGTCGCCGGCGCCGAACCGGGGGTGGAGCTGACGGACGCGCTCGCCGAGCGGCTCGGGCTCTGCGGGAACGAGGCCGCCGGCTCCTCGGCGCGCCGCGACAAGTACGCCATGGTCGAGCGGGTCCGCCGGGCCGGACTCGACCACGCGGCGAGCCTCGTCACCGCCGACGCCGACGAACTCGTCGCCTGGGCCGAGCGCGGCGGGCACTGGCCGCTGGTCGTCAAGCCGGTCGACAGCGTCGGTTCCGACAGCGTCACCTTCTGCTCCGACGCCGCCGAGGCCCGCCAGGCGTTCGCCCGCATCCACGGGGCGGTCAACCACCTCGGCATCCGCAACGACGTGGTCCTCGCGCAGGAACTCCTCACCGGCCAGCAGTACTTCGTCAACAGCGTCAGCCGCGCGGGCCGGCACTACATCAACGAGATCTGGAAGGACGTACGCACCCGCGTCGACGGCGCCCTGGTCTACGACTGGGAGGAACTCGTCCCCGGCGCGGGCACCGAACAGGAGGCGCTGCGGAACTACTTGACGCAGGTCCTCGACGCCCTCGGCATCCGCAACGGCCCGGCGCACAGCGAGGTCATGTTCACCGCACGCGGCCCGGTCCTCATCGAGTGCGGTGCCCGGATCCAGGGCGCCGACGATCCCGAGCTGCACCGGACGGCGACCGGGACCAGCCAGGTCGACCTCACGGTGCGGGCCTGCGTCGACCCGGTCTCCTTCGACCGGCTGCCCGGCCAGGTCTACCGGTTCGACCGGCGGCTGCGGGTGGTGTCGCTCATCGCCCCCTACGACGGCGAACTGGCGCCGGGGCCGGCCCTCGACGAGGTGGCCTCGCTGCCGACGCTGGTGGGCTCGGTGCGCGGGCTGCGCGCGGGGACCCCCGTGCGCAAGACGGTCGACCTGTTCTCCTCGCCCGACCACCTCGCCCTGCTCGACGCCGACCCGGCCGCGGTCGAGCGCGACTACGCGACGATCCGCCGCCTCGAACGCGAGGGCCTCTACCGGCCGGTGGACGAAGGGCGGACCACGTGATGGGCGACGCCGGCACCCGGCGGGTGACCCCGCTGCACAAACTGGTCCTCGGGCAGAGCCTCATCGGCATCGCCTACTGGGCGCTGCTCATCGTCATCGAGTCCAAGGCGACCTTCACGCTGCGCGAGGACGCCGCGTACATGGCCGCGATCGCGGTGGCGTGGGGCGGCCCCTCCGTCCTGCTCAGCCACCCGGTGGGCCGGATCATCGACGCCGTCGGCCCTCGTACCGTCGGGATCGTCGCGAGCGGCGCCGCCGTGGTGACCACGCTGGCGATGATCGTGACGGACACCGCGGCGCTGCTGTGGGCGGTCACGCTCGCCTCGGGTGTGGCCCGCGCCTTCGCCCAGCCGGCCGCGGACGCCATGCCGAGCTGGCTGCCCGGCCGCGTCGAGCACGTCACGTCCAGCATCTGGATGGGCTTCGCGACGAGCCTGCCGTTCATCGCGGGACCGACGACGGCCGCCGTGTGCATCGCGCTGTGGGGCACCGTCGCCGCGTTCGGCGTGATCGCGGCGGTCTCCCTCGTCGGCGGCCTCGTCTTCGTCTCCCTGGGCGCCACCGTGCGCCCGGCCCCCGAGGGCGCGGGAAGCAAGATCGGGGCGCGCGTCCTCATGGCGTCGTTCGCCGTCGCCGTCGCGCTCGTCCTGACGCTGGTCACCTCGCTCGCGAACGGCGCCTTCCGTCCCCTGGAACCCCTGTACGTGCGCGAGGTCCTCGACCGTCCGGCGGCCACCTTCGCCACCATCGAGGTGATCTTCGGCATCGGGCTGCTCGGCGCGACGTTCTTCATGCTGCGCTGGAAGCACCTGCTGGACCACGCCCGCTTCCTGCCGGCCTCGGTCGTCCTGATCGCCGTCGGCGAGGCGGTGTACATCGGCACCGACCGGGTGCCCGTCGCCTTCGCGGGAGTCTTCGTGTGGGGCGTCGCGGTCGGCCTGTTCGGCCCCGCATGCCGCATCGCGCTGCTGCGCGGCGTCGCCTCCGAGCACCACGGCCGGGCGATGGCGCTGTGGCGGGCGATACAGGCCACGGGCTCGCTGGTGGCCCCGGCGGTGTCCGGACTGATCGCGGCCGTCGTCGGCATCCAGGCCATCCTCCTCGCCGTGTCCGCCCTCGTTGGCGTCAGCGGGGCCGTCGTCTGGAGCCTCGTGGGCCTGCGGACGCGCCGCACCCCGCCACCGGTAGCCGCGAAGGTTCCCCCCGCGGCCCCCGCAGGAGCGCGCGGCCGGATGGCCGCCGCCGAGCCGTCGCGGAACGGGTCATGACGGCGCACGAGGCGGTGGCGTGGACCGGGGCCGGGCCCGCGCAGGCACCGGCCGAGGCGGCGGTCCGGGGCACGGCGCCGGGGGGCGCGCGCCGGCCGCGCACGTTCCGCGTCCTCATCTGCGACCAGCTCCCCCTCATGCGAGACGGCCTGCGCACCATGCTGTCCGCCACGTCGGACATCACCGTCACCGGCACCGCGGACGACCGTGGCACGGCGCTCGACGCGGCGGACCACACCGGGCCGGACGTCGTCCTGGTCGGTCTGCCCGAGCCGGCCGAGGCGCTCGACCTGGTGCACCGGCTGGTGGGTGCGGCACGCCGGCACGGCCGTCCCGCGCCCTCGTTCGTCGTCCTCTACCACGAGTGCCGCAGCGAGGACATGGCCCAGTTGCTCGCGGCGGACGTGCGCGGACTGATCCGGCGCGACGCCACCCGCTCCGAGGTGATCGACGCGATCCATCGCGTCGTACGCGGGGAGACCGCGTTCAGCCCGGAGATCGTCGACCGGCTGCGCGTCTGGTTCCTGCGCAAGGGCGCCGTCGCCGCCGAGGACACGTCAGGGACGGCCGACACGCTGACGCAGCGGGAGCGGGAGATCCTCGTCCTCATCGGCCGGGGCAGTGCACCGGAGGACATCGCGCAATCGCTTTTCATCGGACTGACCACCGTCCGCACCCACATCTACCGGATCCGGCACAAGCTCAGCCTCAAGGACCGCGCCCAGCTGGTCGCGTACGCCTACCGCACCGGCCTGGTGGAACGGCTCACGCCTTTCTCCGAACCCCTGGCCTCATAGAAAGGACCCGCGGCGAAGTCCCGGGCCCACGACCGCATTCCCAGGCCCTTTCCGGCGAGCCGCCGGAAAGGGCCTCCCGCATTCCCCTTCTTTTCCGCCTCACACGGCCCGGCCGACACGTCATCACCGTGATGACACGACCCGCAGGAATTCCACCAGGAACGTACGCGCGGTTCATTCCACCATCGATACCGCGATGCCACGGCGTGCGATGTACTCGAAGACGTAAAGCGAGAACCGCATGACTCAGGAGGAAACCATGCTTGCCTGCCCTGAATGTGAATCCGACCTGGCGCTGGCGGACCAGCCGAAGACCAACGAAATAGTCGAGTGCGGCGGTTGCGCGGTGGAGCTCGAAGTGCTCACCGTCGACCCCGTCCAGGTCGGCCTCGCACCCGAGGTGGAGGAGGACTGGGGCGAGTGACTACCGGTCCGCACACGCCCGCCGAAGCGGTGTGCGCGGTGTTCGCCTCCCGGGTGCGCACGGATGAGAAGCGCATCCTGGAGGCGCTCGACCGCCGCAAACTGCCCTACGTGTTCCTCGACTCGCGCACCGTGTGGCAGTCCCTGGACGGCTCCGCCGCACCGGCGCCGCTGGTCCTCAACCGGGAGATCGGTTACGCGCGGGCCCTGTACGGCGCCCGCGCGCTGGAGGCGGCGGGCTGCGTGGTGGTCAACTCCGCCCGGGCGACCGAGATCTGCGGCGACAAGTACCGCACCTCGGTGGCCCTGCGCGACGCGGGGATCCCGACCCCGCGCACCGCCCTCGCCCTCACCCCGGAGGCCGCGCTCCCGGCCTTGGACGCCCTCGGCTATCCCGCCGTGATCAAGCCGCTGGTCGGCTCCTGGGGCCGGCTCGTCAGCTATCTGCCGGACGCCGCGACCGCCCGCACGGTCCTTGACTACGTGGCCGCTCTGCCGGGTACCGACGCGCACATCGTCTACGTACAGGAGTACGTCTTCAAGCCCGAACGCGACATCCGTGCCGTGGTCATCGGCGACGAGGCGGTGGGCGCCGTCTACCGCAGCGCGCAGGACTGGCGCACCAATGTGGCGCGCGGCGCGGTCACCAGCCGCTGCGAACTCACCGGTGACATCGCCAAGTTGGCGGTGGCGGCCGCGCAGAGCACGGGGGCCGACGTCGCCGGCGTCGACCTGTTGGAGGGGCCGGACGGCGAGCTGAGCGTCCTGGAGGTGAATCACGGGGTGGAATTCTCCGGATTCCAGCGGGCGCACGGCGGCGACCTGTCCCTGGCCGACCTGATGATCGACCTCATGGAGGCGAGGCTGCCATGCTGAACGTGGCCGTGGCCGGAGCTTCCGGCTACATCGGCGGAGAACTCCTCCGCATCCTGCTGGGCCACCCCGACACGCACGTGGCACTGGCCACGTCGGACTCTCTCGCCGGCAAGCGCGTGGACGGGGCGCACCCCAATCTGCGGGGCCGCACCGACCTCGTGTTCGCCCCGCACGACGCCCTCGCCACCGCCACGTCCCCGGACGTGCTGTTCCTGGCCATGCCGCACACGAAGACCATGGCGCGCATGCGGGACTACCGGCGCCGGGCCGGTACGGTCATCGACCTCTCCGGGGACTTCCGGCTCGGCTCGACGGAGGAGTACCGGCGCTACTACGGCGTACCGCACGAGGCGGCCGACCTGCTCCCGCACTTCGTGACCGGGCTGCCGGAGTACCACCGGGAGCGGCTGCGCGAGGCCGACCTCATCTCCGTACCCGGCTGCATGGCGACCGCGGGGATGCTGGCGACCGTGCCCGCCGTCGAGGCGGGGCTGGCCGACGGGGAGGTCCTGGTCGACGCGCGCACCGGGTCCAGCGGCTCGGGCGTCACCGCGGGGCCGTCGAACCTGCACGCCGAACGTAGCGGCGCCATGCGCCTGTTCGCACCCACCGAGCACCGGCACGAGGCGGAGATCGCCCAGGCGCTCGGGGTGCCGGTGCGCATGAACGCGACGGGCGTGGAAGCCGTGCGCGGGGTGCAGGTGGTCTGCCGTCTGAGGCTGCACGAGGGTGTCGACGAGGCCCAGTTGCGCCGCGCCTACACCAAGGCGTACGCGGCGGAGCCGTTCGTGCGGGTCGTCGCCCGCAAGCGCGGTGACCACCGCCTGCCCGAACCGAAGATCCTCTCCGGTTCGAACTACTGCGACGTCGGGTTCGCCCTGGCCAAGGACGGCACCCACGCGGTGGCGGTGGGCGCCCTGGACAACCTCGTCAAGGGCGGCGCCGGAAACGCCGTGCAGTGCATGAACATCCGCTTCGGCCGCCCCGAGACCAGTGGACTCGAGTTCTCGGGCCTGCATCCGAACTGAGCCGGGACCGCTCCGCGGCACGACCTGTGAGCGTGCGCACGACCCCCGGTTCCGACCGTCCGACATCCGCTTGAGGGGAATCGCCGTATGACCGAGACCATCGTGGTCAAGTGCGGCGGCAATGCCGCCGTGAATGCCGAAGCCGTCTGCTCCGACGTCGCCCGTCTCTCGGGGCGAGGGAGGCGCGTGGTGCTGGTGCACGGCGGCTCCGCCGACATCGAGCGGCTGGCGTCCCGCCTCGGCGTGGAGTCCCGCAGGCTCACCGCGCCCGACGGCATCAGCACGCGCCACACCGACAGCAGCATGCTGGAAGTCGTGCAGCTCGCCCTCGCCGGGCTCGCCAAGCCCCGCCTGGTCGCCCTGCTGAACCGGCGCGGCACCCGCGCCGTGGGCCTGACCGGGCTCGACGGCGGGCTGCTGCGGGCACGGCGCAAGTCCGCGCTGCGCGCCATCGTGGCGGGCCGTCCGACCATCGTGCGCGACAACCACACCGGGAAGATCACCTCCGTCGACACCGAGCTGGTGGAGGGCCTGCTCGACGGGGGCTGCCTGCCGGTGATCTCACCGCCCGCCCTCGCCGAGGACGGACGTCCGGTGAACACGGACGCCGACCGGGCCGCGGCCGCCGTCGCGGGAGCGCTCAAGGCCGATGTGCTGGTGCTGCTCACCGGGGCCCCCGGGGTGCTGGCCGACCCCGCCGACGACTCGTCGCTGCTCGACGTGTGCGAGGTGCCGGTGAACGGGCCGCCCCCGCACCGGGGCGGCGGCATGGGACTCAAGCTCATCGCGGCCCGCGAGGCGCTGCAACAGGGCTGCGACCGGGTGGTGATCGCCGACGGCGGCGCCGCCTCGCCCGTCACGGCGGCGCTCGCCGGCCGGGGCACGGACGTGGTGGTCGCCAGTTCACGGGCCGCCTCCGGCGCATGGGAGATGGCGGGATGACCACCTACCCGGCACACGACATCGGCTCCTCGTCGCATCCCTACGCCGTGGGAGTGCTGGACGGCATGCTGCGGGTGGACTCACCCTCGTACCACGAGGGCGAAGTGGCGTCCCACATTGTGGCGTTGATGCGTGACCTGGGGTTCACGGCCGAGATCGACGCGGCCGGGAACGCCGTCGGCACCATCGGCCGGGGCGGCGCCCCCTCGGTGATGCTGCTGGGGCACATGGACACGATCCCCGGCCACATCCCGGTCCGGGTCGAGGGCGACCGGCTGTACGGGCGGGGCGCGGTGGACGCCAAGGGGCCGCTCGCCGCCATGATCTGCGCCGCCGCCACGGCCGCCGCGCGGGGCTTCCCCGGCTCGCTGACCGTGGTCGGCGCCGTGGAGGAGGAGACACCCTCGTCGCGCGGCGCCATGCACATCCGCGCGACGCACCCCCGGCCCGACGCCCTGATCGTGGGCGAACCGAGCGGCTGGGACACCGTCGTCGTCGGCTACAAGGGCAAGACCGACCTGTCCTACCGGGTGCGCTGCGACCCGACGCACCCCTCCAACCCGGAGCCCAAGGCGACCGAACTGGTCTGCCGTGCCTGGGGCACGCTGCTCGACGTCCTCGGTCCCGGCGCCGGCAACCACAGCTTCGCGACGCCGGGCCCGACCCTGGTGTCGCTCAGCGGTGACATGGCCGTCGCCGAGGCCGAGTTCAGCGTCCGTACGCCACCGCTGTACGACGTGGAACGGCTCGTGGACCAGCTCACCGCGAAGCTCCCCAAGGGACACCTGGAGCTGATCAACTCCGTAGCCGCCTGTCGCACCGACCGCTCCGACCCGGTGGTGCGCGCCCTGTCGGGCGCGATCCGCGCCCAGCACCACCGGCCCGTCTGGAAGGTCAAGAGCGGCACCTCCGACATGAACACCCTGGCCGAGGTCTGGGACGTCCCCATGGCCACGTACGGCCCGGGCGACAGCGCCCTGGACCACGCCGACAACGAGCACATCCTCATGGAGGACTACCTGCGCGGCATCGACGTCCTCGTCCGGACCCTGGACACCCTCGGCGCCGACCCGGCCCTCCGTCCCGCACTGTCCCTGCTCACCGCGGAAAGGAGCAGCGGCCCCAGTGGGCCCGACTCCCCATGATCGAGACCAGTACGACCGAACGCGCACGGCGGGTACGCCGACGCGTCGTCGACATGTGCGCGAATCCGGAAGGCGGTCACCTGGGCGGATCCCTGTCCCTGACGGAGATCCTGGTGACCCTCTACTCCTCGGTGCTGCGGATCGACCCGGCGCACCCCGAATCGCCCGACCGCGACATCCTCATCCTGAGCAAGGGGCACGGCGCGATCGGTCTGTACGCGGCACTCGCCGAGCACGGCTTCATCCCCGAGGAACACATCGACCGCTACGCCCGGCCCGACGCGCCGCTGACCGCGCATCCGCACGCCGGCATCCCGGGGGTGGAATGGCCCACCGGCGCGCTCGGGCACGGTCTGTCCGTGGGCGTCGGGCACGCGCTCGGCTTCCGGCTCACCGGCGCCGACCGGTGGTGCCACGTCGTGATGGGCGACGGCGAACTCCAGGAGGGGTCGGTGTGGGAGGCGGCGATGGCGGCCAGCACGCACGGCCTGGACCGCCTGGTCGCCGTGGTCGACCGCAACCGGCTGCAGATCACCGGGTCCACCGAGGACAACGCGGCGCTGGAACCGCTGGCGGACCGGTGGGCGGCCTTCGGCTGGGACGTCCACGACGTCGACGGCCACGATCCCGACCGGCTGGCCGAGGCCCTGCGCCCGCCCGAGGCCCCCACGGGCAAACCGCGCGTCGTCATCGCCCGCACCGTCAAGGGCAAGGGCATGCCCCAGGTGGAGGGCCAAGCGCGCAGCCACTACGCCAAGTTGACCGACCGGCAGCGGCGGCGGGCCCACGCCGCGCTGACCGCCCAGGACCCGAGGGGGAGCCGATCGTGACGCAGCCGACGACCTTGCTCGACGCACCGGACATCGCCCCCGAGCCGCCCCGCCCGAACCGTGACGTCTACCGCGATCAGCTCATCGACCTCATGCGGGCCGATGCCCGCGTGGTGTGTCTGGACAGCGACACGGGCCTGTTCAACTCCGTCGACTGGGGCGAGCTGGCCGGCCGTTACATCAATCTGGGGATAGCGGAGCAGAACCTGCTGGGCGCGGCGGCGGGCCTCGCCGCCGTGGGCCACCGGCCGTTCGTCAACACCATGGCCACGTTCGCGACCACGCGGGCCCTTGAGTCCATGAAGCTCGACATCGCGCGCAACAACCTGCCGGTCCGGATCGCCGCCACGCACAGCGGTCTCGCGGCCGGCCACCTGGGGGCCACGCACCACTGCCTGGAAGACCTCGCCATCATGCGGCTGCTGCCGCACATGACCGTCCTCGTGCCCGCGGACGCGGACCAGGCGGGCGCCCTGGTGCGGGCGGCGGACGCGCTTCCCGGGCCGGTGTATCTGCGCCTCGGCCGCGGGGCGACCCCCGCGCTGCCGCCGGACGCGGAGCCGATCCGATCGGGCCGGGCGCAGACGCTGCGCCACGGCTCGGACGTCACCATCGTCGCCACCGGCCCCTACCCGGTCCTGCGGTCGCTGGAGGCCGCCGACCTCCTTGCCGAGCAGGGCGTCGCGGCGCGGGTGCTGAACATGCACACCGTCAAGCCCCTGGACGAGGCGGCGCTGCTCGACGCCGCGCGCACCACGGCCGGCATCGTCACCGTCGAGGAGCACTGGGTCCAGGGCGGCCTGGGATCCGCCGTCGCCGAGGTCACGTCCGCGGCGCTGCCCTGCGCCCCCGTGCTGCGCGTGGGGGTGCCCGACGCCTTCGCCGCGGGCAACGGCGGGCAGGAGCACCTGCTGAACCGCAACGGCATCACCACCGAGGCCGTCCTGACGCGGGCACGTCGGCTCGTCGCACTGCGGTAGGAAGGACGGGCGCCGGGACCGCGAAGGGCCACCCGATCGAAGTGATCGGGGGGCCCTTCGCGGTCCCGGCGCCCGCCCCTCAGCTGAACGTGCCGGCCACAGCGGCTCCGCACGCCGCCGGCGCATACGCCGCCGTCTCTTATAACCATCTGGACGCGCCGACGACCTTACCC
>NZ_JAFEXF010000193.1 GCF_016905445.1 Streptomyces sp. G44 | reverse complement strand
CGCACGCCTCGCGGCGACGCCCGTCGAACGCCTGCTGGCCCGGCCCGAACTCCCGGCGGCGCGGGCCCTGTCCGCGCGCGGGCTGCCCGCCCGCACCGTCGACGGCTTCCTGCGCCCGCTGCTCGCCGCCCTGCTCTGCGACCCCGCCCTGACCACCTCCAGCCGGTGCGCCGACCTCACCCTGCGCGCCTTCGCGCGCGGCCGGCTCTCCATACCGGAGGGCGGCGCCGAGGTCCTGCCCGACCTGCTCGCCGCCGCGCTGCCGCCGGGCACGGTCCGCACCGGTGTGCGCGTCACCTCGGTGGCCACCACGTCCGTCACCACCGCCGAGCACGGCGAGATCTCCTGCCGGGCCGTCCTGCTCGCCACCGGCGCCCGCGCCGCCGCGGAACTCCTGCCCGGCCTGCGTGTACCGCCGTTCCACGAGCTGACGGTGTTCCACCACACCGCCCCCGAACCGCCGCTCGACGGCCCCGCGCTGCTCCTGGACGCCGACCGGGCGGGGCCGGTCGCCCACACGTCCGTCATCAGCCGGGTCGACCCCTCGCGCGCGCCCGCCGACCGCGTCCTCGTCTCCTCGGCGGTCCTCGGCCCGCCGCCGGACGACCGGAGTGTCCGAGCGCACCTCGCCACGCTCTACGGCACGCCGACCGACCGCTGGGAACTCCTCGCCGTCCACCACACCCGTGAGGCGGTGCCCGCGATGCCGCCGCCGCACGACCCGCGCCGCCCGGTCCGCCTGCTCTCGGGGCTCTACGTCTGCGGGGACCACCGGGACACCAGCACCGTGCAGGGCACCCTGCGCTCCGGCCGCCGGGCGGCGCACGCCGTACTCACCGACTTCGGCATCACACCGGCACACGCCCGGCACCGCCTGCCCGCCGCGGCCTGACAGGCCCCCAAGGGCCCGCACGACCCGCGCCGCGCGGTCAGCCAAGGGCCGCGACCCGGTCGCGATACCCCCGCACCGGCGCCGCGTCCCGGTACGGCTCAAGGCGGCGCTCGAATTCGCGTACGTACTCGTGGGCCCGGGCGGAGCGCATCTCCGCCGCCGCCTGCGCCGCCTCCGCGCCGAGCTGGCAGGCCTGTTCCAGCTCGCCGAGGCCGAGCCGCGCGGTGGCGAGCACCACCCGGCAGAACAGGCGGCTGCGCGCGAAGCCGGGCGCGCGCAGCTGGAGCGAGCGCTCGGCGTGCTGGGCGGCGGCGCGGTACTGCTGGAGGTCGCGGTAGCAGTGCCCGAACTCGTCCGCCAGCTGCGCCTCGTCGAAGAACCGCGCCCAGTACGGCACCTCGTCGCCGGGCCGGGACGCTTCGAGCGACCGCTCGGCCCGCACCAGCGAGGCCGTGCAGGCCCGCGCCTCGCCGAGCACGCCGTGCCCGCGCGCCTCGGCGGCGTACAGCAGGGACTGCACGACGGGCGGCGCCGAGGAGCCGACGCCCTGCTGGGCGACGCGCGCGAGCTGCACGGCCTCGCGTCCGTGCCCGAGGTAGACGGCCTGGCGGCTCATCGTGACCAGCACATACGAGCCGTACGCCCGGTCGCCCGCCGCCTGCGACAGGCGCAGCGCCTGCACGTAGTACCGCTGGGCGAGCCCGTGGGCCGCGATGTCGTACGACGTCCAGCCCGCGAGCCGGGTCAGGTCGGCGGCGGCCCCGAAGAGCCGCCGCCCGGCCTGCTCGCCATAGGTGCCGCGGAGCATCGGCTCGGCCTCGTGCTCCAGGTAGCGGACGAGGGCCTGGCGGGCGTGGCCGCCGCCGTAGGCGTTGTCCAGCGCGCGGAACAGCTCGCCGACGGAGCGCAGCGCCGCGATGTCGCCGTTGGTGACCCGCTGCCCGGGGCCGCGGTCGGACTCCCTGCGCTGGCGGGGCACGCCGGTGCGGCCCTGGGCGGGCACGCGGACCTGGCCGGGGTTGGTCTCCCCGCGCCCGACGCGCTCGTCGGCCCGGCCGATCAGCCAGTCCCTGCTGGGCACGACGAGCCCGGCCGGGGTGAAGGCGATCTTCCGCAGTTCGGCGTGGCTGCCGGAGTCCTTGCGCCACAGGCCGCCGACGATGTCGACGGCTTCCTCGGGTGTGGCGGCGAACTCCAGCCCCGCGTAGACCGGCGCGCACGCGTCGAGTCCGAGGTCCTGGGCGGACAGGCGCCGCCCGAGCCGTCTGGTGAAGACCTCGGCGATCAGCGCGGGTGTGGTGCCTCGGGGCTGCTGACCGCGCAGCCATCTGGTCACGGACGTCTTGTCGTAGCGCAGGTCGAGGCCGTGTTCGAGGCCGAGCTGATCGACGCGGCGCGCGAGGCCCGCATTGGAGAACCCGGCTTCCGAGATGAGGGCGGCTAGCTGGCGGTTGGGAGTGCGCTGCGGGGGTCGTTCCGTCATCGGCTGTGCGGTCTCCTGCCTTCCGGGCCTGCTGTGAGCAGCCCTTATGGCCTCGTGAACGGCGCGAATGTAACGGCCATCACAGCCCCTGGATGCGCCTTCCGCGGCTGTTCATCCGATCGTGTGAGGAACCCGGGCCCGAGTTGCCTGCCGAGGCGGCCCGTACAGTGGCAGGGGCGCGATATGTGCACGGTGAATGTTCAGGGAGGCACCTGCCGTGAGTGAGATTCGGTTCGTCCGCATGGGCTTCGGCCCGGACGCCGTGGAGTACCAGGAGGCATGGGACGAGCAGCGCCGCGTGCACGCGGCCCGCTTCGCCGACGAGGTGCCCGACACCTGCCTGCTTTTGGAGCATCCGCCGGTGTACACCGCGGGCCGGCGCACCGAGGACAGCGAGCGCCCGCTGGACGGCACGCCCGTCGTCGACGTGGACCGCGGCGGCAAGATCACCTGGCACGGTCCGGGCCAGCTCGTGGGCTATCCGATCCAGAAGCTGCCGCGCCCGGTGGACGTCGTAGCACATGTGCGGCGCCTGGAGGAGGCTCTTATCCGTACGTGTGCGGAGTTCGGCCTGGAGACCTCGCGCGTCGAGGGCCGCAGCGGCGTGTGGGTCCTCGGGGACCCGGTGGAGGAGCGCCCGGCGCTCGGCGGCCTCTCCCTGGACTTCGACCCGCGTCTGACGGACGACGAGTTCGACGCCCGGTTCAACGGCCCGGAGTACGCCCCGTCCAACGCGGGCCAGCGCCGCGAGGACCGCAAGATCGCCGCCATCGGCATCCGGGTCGCCAAGGGCGTGACGATGCACGGCTTCGCGCTCAACGTGAACCCGGACAACACCTGGTTCGACCGGATCATCCCGTGCGGCATCCGCGACGCGGGCGTCACGTCCCTCGCGTACGAGCTGGACCGCCCGATCACCATCGCCGACGTCCTGCCCGTCGCCGAGCGGCACCTGCGGGACGTACTGGAGAACGCGGAGCTGAAGCCGCGCGCCGTGGAGCGGCAGCCGGAGAAGCAGGCCGAGCCCGCCGGAGCCTAGGGCCGCCCCGGGGAACGCACCCCGTTGGCCAGAGGTTGGCGGGAAGTAAACCCCACGACATCACGGGCGTACCCTGGTGGACGCCGATGAATCGAAGAAACGCCAGCTAACAGGGAGCCGATGTGTCCGCAGTCGCACCCGACGGACGCAAGATGCTGCGCCTGGAGGTCCGGAACGCCCAGACCCCCATCGAGCGCAAGCCCGAGTGGATCAAGACCCGGGCGAAAATGGGCCCCGAGTACAACGCCCTGCAGAAACTCGTGAAGAGCGAGGGGCTGCACACGGTCTGCCAGGAGGCAGGCTGTCCGAACATCTACGAATGCTGGGAAGACCGCGAGGCGACGTTCCTCATCGGCGGTGACCAGTGCACGCGGCGCTGCGACTTCTGCCAGATCGACACCGGCAAGCCGCAGGCCCTCGACCGCGACGAGCCGCGCCGCGTCGGCGAGTCCGTCGTCACGATGGACCTGAACTACGCCACGATCACCGGCGTCGCCCGCGACGACCTGGAAGACGGCGGCGCCTGGCTGTACGCGGAGACCGTGCGCCAGATCCACGCCATGACGGCGGAGCGCGCCGAGGGCTACACCAAGGTCGAGCTGCTCATCCCCGACTTCAACGCCGACCCCGACCAGCTGGCCGAGGTCTTCTCCTCGCGCCCGGAGGTCCTCGGGCACAACGTGGAGACGGTGCCCCGCATCTTCAAGCGGATCCGCCCCGGCTTCCGCTTCGAGCGCTCGCTGGAGGTCATCACGCGGGCCCGCGAGGCCGGCCTGGTCACCAAGTCGAACCTGATCCTCGGCATGGGCGAGGAGCGCACGGAGATCAGTGAGGCGCTGCACGCGCTGCACGAGGCGGGCTGCGAGCTGATCACGATCACGCAGTACCTGCGCCCCACCCCGCGTCACCACCCCGTGGAGCGCTGGGTCAAGCCGGCGGAGTTCGTGGAGCTGAAGGAGGAGGCCGAGGAGATCGGCTTCTCCGGCGTCATGTCGGGCCCGCTGGTCCGCTCCTCGTACCGCGCCGGCCGCCTGTACCAGATGGCGATCGAGAAGCGCGGGGCGTACGTCGCCTCGCAGGCGGTGTGAGACCGGCACGCGCCGGCCGCGCGGGCACTGTGTGAATCCGCGCACAAGGAGCTACTGACTGGTAGAACTCGCAACGACGCGGTTCGTGTGATCCCCGCAGGTGAAGGGGGTCGTACGGACCGCGTCAGCGTTTTGCGGCGCGGCGTCGTGTGGCGTCAAGGTTTCATCGGCGTTTGACCACTCAGTCACGCCCTGGTAACACCAATCAGTGACCCTGGAGTCACCGCACGTACAGCCTTACCCCCAGCATTTGCCCCACCCTTACCCATAGCGCTCGTGCCCCGAGCCGCTCCCCAGGAGGGCCCCATCATGCAGGCCGCGCCCGTACGCGCCACCGCCATCCCGTCCGTCACCGACGCCCTGCGGGTCGTCGAGTCGCTGCTGATGAGCGGCGGCCAGCGCACCGCTCGCCGCAACGCCTGGACTTCCGTGCTGGAGGACCGGCGCCGCGCCAAGGACCGGGTCGAGGCGCTGCGGGTCTTCGAAGAGGGCGTGGCAACCCGCACGTCGTAGTCGGGCCCGGGGCCACGTAGACTTCACGACATGGCGAGGAAGGAAACCACCGCGGCGGATGCGGCCGCGGAGCCAGGGCGACTCAAGCAGATCGCTCTGACCTACAAGATGACCCGACGGGCCGACTCCAAAATCGGTCTCATCATCGCGGCTGTGGGAATCGTCACCTTTGGTGTCTTCCTCGCGATCGGCTTCTTGATCGGTCACCCGGTCTATCTGGGCATTCTCGGCTTCCTGCTCGCCTTCCTCGCGATGGCGATCGTCTTCGGACGCAGGGCCGAGCGTGCCGCCTTCGGACAGATGGAGGGCCAGCCCGGAGCGGCGGCCGCGGTGCTCGACAAGATCGGCCGCGGGTGGACGACGACCCCCGCGGTCGCGATGAACCGCAGCCAGGACGTGGTGCACCGCACCGTCGGCAAGGCCGGCATCGTCCTGGTGGCCGAGGGCAACCCGAACCGGGTGAAGGGCCTGCTGGCCGCCGAGAAGAGGAAGATGGCGCGCATCGTCTCGGACGTCCCGGTGCACGACGTCATCGTCGGCACCACCGAGGGCACGGTCTCCCTGAAGAAGCTGCGCACGACGCTGCTGAAGCTGCCGCGGGTGCTCACGGGCCCGCAGGTGACGGCGACGAACGACCGGCTGCGGGCGATGGGCGACCTGATGTCGAACATGCCGCTCCCGAAGGGCCCGATGCCCAAGGGCATGCGGATGCCGCGCGGCGGCCCGAAGGCACGCTGATTCTTCTCCCTCCTGCCCTGCGACGGTGAAGGCCCCGGAACCGAGTCGGTTCCGGGGCCTTCACCGTCGTAGGGCAGCTGTCGTTCCCGTCAGATCCTGACCTGCACGGCGCGGGCGAGGCGGTCGTGCAGGCCGCGGCCGTCGCGGTCCCAGATCAGGGCCGGAATGGCGACGCACAGCAGGAGACTGCGGGCCAGCACGCGCCCGAAGCCGAGCCGGCCGCCGCCCTCGGCGACGACGCGCAGCCGGAACAGGGCCTTGCCCGGGGTGCAGCCGACCGTGCCGACGGTCAGCACGCTCATCACGAAGAAGATGCCGAGGGCCCAGTTGCCCATGGCCTGCTGGTCACCGCGGGCGAACAGACCGTATGCGATCACCATGCACAGGCCCCAGTCCACGGCGATGGCGCCGATGCGGCGGCCGGGGCGCGCGATCGATCCCGGCCCTTCCTCGGGCAGCCCGAGCTGCTCGCCCCGGTACCCGAAGTCGACTCCGGCGTCCTCCGCGGCCGCGCGGGGGCCGGACAGCCACGATCCGATTGCTTGCCTGTTGTCCACCCGTCCACGGTACTGCGCCCGGTTTCGTACGGGGACGCTCGGGTCAGATGTACGTGGGGCGGACGGGGCCGGTGCGGGCCCCGGCCGCCGGGCTTTCACCGCCGGGCCGGTTAACTTCGGCGAAACAAATGGGTCATGCTTGAGAAATCCCCCGTCCCTATGGTCGGGTCCCAGCGTGTGCCACCGCACTGGCCGCACCACGAGCTGCAACCCCGTCCCGCCCCGGGCGGGAGTAGGAGGAGTTGGATGTTGTTCCAGAACGCCGACGACGCGAAGAAGTTCATCGCGGACGAGGACGTCAAGTTCATCGACGTCCGATTCTGCGACCTGCCCGGTGTCATGCAGCACTTCACGATCCCGGCGGCGGCGTTCGACCCGGAGGAGGAGCTGGCCTTCGACGGTTCGTCGATCCGTGGCTTCCAGGCCATCCACGAGTCCGACATGGCGCTGCGCGCGGACCTGTCGACGGCGCGCGTGGACCCGTTCCGCCGCGACAAGACCGTCAACATCAACTTCTTCATCCACGACCCGATCACCGGCGAGCAGTACAGCCGTGACCCGCGGAACGTCGCGAAGAAGGCGGAGGCGTACCTCGCCTCGACCGGCATCGCGGACACGGCCTACTTCGGCCCCGAGGCGGAGTTCTACGTCTTCGACAACGTCCGCTTCCAGACGTCGGCGAACGAGAGCTTCTACCACATCGACTCCGAGGCCGGCGCCTGGAACACCGGTGCGGTCGAGAACAACCGCGGCTACAAGGTCCGCTACAAGGGCGGCTACTTCCCGGCCCCGCCGGTCGACCACTTCGCCGACCTGCGCGCCGAGATCTCCCTGGAGCTGGACAAGAACGGCCTCCAGGTCGAGCGCCAGCACCACGAGGTGGGCACGGCGGGCCAGGCCGAGATCAACTACAAGTTCAACACGCTGCTGGCCGCGGCCGACGACCTGATGCTCTTCAAGTACATCGTGAAGAACGTCGCCTGGCGCAACGGCAAGACCGCGACCTTCATGCCGAAGCCGATCTTCGGCGACAACGGCTCGGGCATGCACGTCCACCAGTCGCTGTGGTCGGGCGGCAACCCGCTCTTCTACGACGAGCAGGGCTACGCCGGTCTCTCCGACACGGCGCGCTACTACATCGGCGGCATCCTCAAGCACGCGCCGTCGCTGCTGGCGTTTACCAACCCCACGGTGAACTCCTACCACCGCCTGGTCCCCGGCTTCGAGGCCCCGGTCAACCTGGTCTACTCCCAGCGCAACCGCTCCGCGGCCATGCGCATCCCGATCACCGGCTCGAACCCGAAGGCCAAGCGCGTCGAGTTCCGCGCGCCGGACCCGTCCTCGAACCCGTACCTGGCGTTCTCGGCGCTGCTCCTGGCGGGCCTCGACGGCGTCAAGAACAAGATCGAGCCGGCCGAGCCGATCGACAAGGACCTCTACGAGCTGGCCCCCGAGGAGCACGCGGGCGTCCCCCAGGTCCCGACCTCCCTCCCGGCGGTCCTCGACGCCCTGGAGGCGGACAACGAGTACCTCCAGGCGGGCGGCGTCTTCACGTCCGACCTGATCGAGACGTGGATCGACTACAAGCGGACGAACGAGATCGCGCCGATCCAGCTGCGGCCGCATCCGCATGAGTTCGAGCTGTACTTCGACATCTAGGAGGCAGGGTCGGGCGACCTGGGCTGAAGCTCTAGGAACAGGCTGTGACCTGCGGAAACTCCATGCAGCAGTTCTCACCGTCACCGCTTGCTCTCCGCCCCCTCGTGCACCGAGTGTGCACCGCCCGGCCAATTCCTGACGCGATGTCAGAACACTGCGTGGGCCGCTACCCCATAGTCGGGGCAGCGGCCCACGCCGGCTTGTCCAGGCTCTTTGTGCGGCGCAGCCTTCTTCGCCTCCTGGCGGATGAGGCGGGCGAGGCCGCGTACGTAACCGGTGGTCACGATCTCGCCTCGAAAGGGTGGACCTGGCCGTCCCGCCGCACTTGCCGCCAGGCGCGGATGATCTGCGGGGTATGTGCGCGCACGTACGACTGTGAGGGTCGTCGGCGGCTCGCCCAGCAGGTGTGCGCGGAACGCCGCCCGGCCGTCGTGGCTGCCGGGGCAGGTCAGCAGCGGGTGGCGGGTCGTCAGGAGTGCGCGGGCCCCTTTGTACGCATGACGCGTGCCGTGGTCGTCGGCGATGTCGGCCGGGACGACGACCGCGACCGGCGTCCTCCTCACGTGTGTCCAGCTCGTACACCTACGGGGCCCACCACCGCGCGTCAGGAGTCGGTCGTACGCGACGGGACCGGGCGGCGCGGCGCGTAGCTTCGCAGGAAGCGCACCGACAGGTTCGGCGGGCCGTCGGCCTGGGTGGGGGCGCCCGGGGTGACCACCGCGCGGACGCCGTAGACCTCGGCGATCAGTTCTTCCGTGATCACCTCCGCCGGTGTGCCCGCCGCGTACGCCGTGCCCTCCTTCAGGATCAGCACGTGGTCGCAGAACATCGCCGCCAGGTTGAGGTCGTGCAGGGCGATCACGCTGGTGACGGGGAGGTCGGCGACCAGGGAGAGCAGGTCCAGCTGGTGCTGGATGTCGAGGTGGTTGGTGGGCTCGTCCAGGAGGAGTTCGCGGGGTTCCTGGGCCAGGGCGCGGGCTATCTGGACGCGCTGGCGTTCGCCGCCGGAGAGGGTGTGCCAGGACTGGGCGGCGCGTTCGGTGAGGCCGGTGCGGGCCAAGGCCTCGCGTACCGCCCGCTCGTCGTCGGGCGTGGGGGCCGACCAGGCGCGGCGGTGCGGGATGCGGCCGAGCCGTACGACGTCTCGTACGGTCAACTCGGTCTGGGTGGTGGCGTGTTGCTCCACCACCGCGACGCGGCGCGCCACCGTGCGGCGCGGGATGCCGGGGAGCGGCTGGCCGTCCAGGGTGACCACCCCGGAGGCGGGGGCCAGTACGCCCGCCAGGATGCGCAGGAGCGTGGACTTCCCGGAGCCGTTGGGGCCGAGGAGGCCCACCGTGGCACCGGGCGGCGGGGCGAGGCTCACGCCGTCGACGACGAGTCGGCCGCCCGCCTCGCGGGTGACGCGGTCGGCGCGCAGCCCCGCTCCGGTCGCGGCCGTCGTCCCGTACGTCATGTCGTCGCCCCCCTTGTCCGGTACAGCACCACCACGAACGCCGGTACGCCGATGAGTGACGTCACGACGCCCACCGGGACCTCCTGCGGGTCCAGGGCCGTGCGGGCCAGGGTGTCCACCCAGACCAGGAACACCGCGCCGGTCAGCGCCGTGACCGGGAGCAGCCGGGCGTGCCCCGAGCCGGTGAAGGCGCGGGCCGCGTGCGGCAGGACCAGGCCGACGAAGCCGATGGCGCCCGCCGAGCTGACCAGGACGGCGGTCAGCAGTGCCGTCGCGCAGAGCAGGACGAGGCGGGTGCGGGCCACCTGTACGCCCAGCGTCGCCGCCGCCTCCTGGCCGAACGCGAAGGCGTCGAGCGTACGGGCGTGCCCCAGGCAGACGAGCAGGACCGCGGCGAGGACGGCCGCGCACAGCCATACGTCCGTCCAGCCCGCCCCGCTGAGCGAGCCGAGCAGCCAGAACAGCACGCCGCGGGTGGTCTCCGCGTCGCCCGCGGTGAGGATGACGAACGACGTCAGCGCGGAGAAGAGCTGCATCGCGGCGACGCCCGACAGGACGACGCGGTCCGTCGTGCCGCCGAGTGTGTGGCTCAGCAGGAGGACGAGCGCGAAGGAGCAGAGCGCGCCCATGAAGGCGCCCGCCGAGATCGACAGCGCTCCCCCGCCGACGCCGAGGACGACGACCGCGACCGCCCCGGTGGACGCCCCGGAGGACACCCCGAGGACGAAGGGGTCCGCGAGGGGGTTGCGGAGCAGGGACTGCATGACCGCGCCGCAGACCGCGAGGCCCGCGCCGCAGACGGCGGCGAGCAGGGTGCGGGGCATCCGCAGGTTCCAGACGATGCCGTCCCGGAGGGGGGTCAGCCGCGCCTCGCCCCAGCCGAGGTGTGCCGCGAGGGCCGAGAACACGTCGGGGACGGAGATGTCGGCGGGGCCGATGGTGACGGCGACCGCCATCGAGAGGACGAGTGCGGCGCCGCCGGCCAGCCACAGCAGCCCCTGCCGGGCGGGGGCGGCCAGGCTCACTTCGCCAGCCCGAACTTCCGCAGCCCGGCGGCCACTTGTTCGATGCCGTCGACCGTGCGGATCGTGGGGTTCATGGCCTGGCCGCTGAGGAGGACGTAGCGCTTCTTCTTCACGGCGGTGAGGTTCTTGGTCGCCGGGTTGGACTCCAGGAACTTGATCTTCGCCGCCGCGCTCTCCGCGGACTGCGACTTGCGGGTGAGGTCGCCGATGACGAGGACGTCGGGGTCGCGGTCGGCGACGGTCTCCCAGTTGATCTGCGGCCACTCCTCGCGGGTGTCGTCGAAGACGTTCTCCGCGCCGAGCTCGCGGGTGATGATGCCGGGGGCGCCGCAGCAGCCCGCCATGTACGGGGCGTCGGAGTTGGCGAACCAGTACAGGAGCGTCGCGTCGGAGGCCTTGATGTCCTTCGTGGCCTTCGTGACACGGCTCTTCAGGTCCGCGATCAGCTTCTCGCCGCGCTTCTCGACGCCGAACACCTTCGCGAGGTCGCGTACTTCGCCGTAGACGGTGTCCATGGTGAGGGTCTTGACGCGCTTGCCGTCGCCGCCGCCGTCGTTGTCCTTGCCCGCGCAGTCGGTGGGCGAGACGTAGACGGGCACGCCGAGTTCGGTGAACTTCGCGCGGTCGGCGACGCCGCCCTTGCCCACGGTGTAGAGGAAGGAGGCGCTGACGAAGTCCGGTTCCTTGGAGAGGACCTTCTCCAGGGAGGGGTAGCGGTCGGCGAGCCGCTCGACCTTGGCGTTCGCCTTCTCCAGGTGCTTCGGCACCGGGTCGGTCCAGGTGCCGGTGCCCGCCATGCGGTCGGCGAGGCCGAGGGAGAGCAGGATCTCCGTGGAGCCCTGGTCGAGGGAGACGGCGCGCCGCGGCGGGGCGTCGACCGTGGCCCGCTTCCCGCAGGAGGCGACCGTGACGGGATGGCCGTCGGCGCTCTTGCCCTCGGACTTCTGTGCGGCGCCGCCGCCGCACGCGGTGAGCGCGAGCAGTGCGGTACAGAGGGCGGCGGATATACGGACTGTCGAGGACACGCGATCCCTTGGTGTCACGGCTCATACGCGGAGCCTGGTCTGCGTCACGACCTCCGCCGCCCGGTGTGCGAGCGGAGGCGCCAGCAGGTCTTCGGACTCGGGATCGGCCGGGCGGGGCGCCTTCCCAGACGTCCGAAGACGCCCAGTGGCCGTGGCCCCGCCCGTCCCCCTCACCGCTGCGCGTCAGTTCCGGATTCGCACCGGATTCCCTGGCCCAGGTGTGGGTTTGACTGGCTTGCGCAAGTTATCACGCGCCGTCACCGGCCCCGGCCCGGCCTCGGCTCCCCTCGGTAGGTGCCGAAGGACCAGCGGTTTCCCTCCGGGTCCTGGATGCCGAACTCGCGACTGCCGTACGGCTTGTCCTCGATCTCCGTGGTGATCTTCACGCCGGCCACGCGGAGGCGCTCGTACAGGTCGTCGACCCGGTCGGTGACGACATAAGCGCCGGCGGTGCCGGGCACTCCGCAGGCGGCCGTGGCGCTCTGCGGGTCGTACGAGCCGAGCATGACGCCGCCTCCCTCGGGCCAGTCGAGCTGGGCGTGGGCGACCCGGCCGCCGTCCTGGTACACGGCCGTGCGCAGGAAGCCGACGGTGTCGACGAGGAAGGCGATGAGGGCGGGGGCGTCCTGTGCCTGGAGGGCCGGCCAGATCGTGGGGGCGGGCGCCGAGAGGGGCTCGTGAGGGGTGGCGTCGGACGTGGTGTCGGCGGTGTCAGGTGTGGTGTTCATGGCTTCCACTCTTCGCCGTCGCCGTGCGCCCCGGCTTGGATATTCCGGCACTCCTCGGCCAGCCAGCCGGTGGGGCTCACCCCCGTGTACTGCCGGAAGTCCCGTACGAGGTGGGAGTGGTCGTAGTACCCCGTGTCGGCGGCCACCCGGGCGAGGTCGGGCGGGCCGCCCGCCGCGACGGCGCGGGCCACGGCGCTCTTGGCGTGCTGGAAGCGCATCAGGCGCGCGGCCTGCTTGGGGCTCAGTCCGGTCTCGGCGCGGAAGAGGGCGGTCAGGCGGCGCTCGCTGAGGGCGACGTGCCGGGACAGGCCGCCGAGGGTGCCGGCGCCGCGGTGCCGGGCGAGCCAGGCCCAGGCCCCGGCGACTTCGGGGCGCACGGCTCCGGCGGGCCGGTTCGCGCGCCTGCGCAGGTAGGCGGCGAGGGCGGCGAAGCGGTCCTCCCAGGTGTCCAGGGCACAGAGCCGCTCCTGGACCTCGGCGGCGCGGGCGCCGAACACGTCGGTGCCGCCGGTGACGAGCTGTCCGGCCAGTTCGGCGGCGGGCAGGCCGAGGAGCGCGCGGGCGGCCAGCGGGTGCACGGCGAGCTGGATGCCGGCCTCGTGCTCGGGCTGGACGACGTAGGCGGGGCTCTGGTGCAGGCCGCCCACGATGATGTCGGTGCGGACCGCGTCGGCGCCGGTCGCCTGGGCGGGCGTGGCGCCGGTGGCGATGGCCCCGTCCAGCGAGAAGATCACCGTCAGGTAGGGCGAGGGGAGGCCGCGGTGCAGGGCGGGCCGCTGCCCCGCGGTGCGGTAGCCGACCGCGGAGACGACCATGCCGTCGAGCCGGGGGACGGCCCGCACGAACTCACGGGAGCTCACACGTCCCAGTATGCGCGGCCCGCGTACCCCGTGGCCGCCCGATGCGCGCCCCCGCGGCGAGGTCCCTCTCCGCTACCCCTCACCACCCGCTCCATGCCCTCCCCGCCCCGTGACTTCGATCATGGGAATCGCGCGGCATCGCCCATAGCATGGCGCGCCGCTCCGGACGGGGCCGCGCATCGCACTCAGGAACGGCGGGACACGGGAGACATGGCAGGACGAGCCAGGAACAAGCGGGCCCTCATCGGTGGCGTGGGGGCGCTCGTCGGCGCCGTACTCGCGGGCGGCGCGCTGTGGCCCGCGGGCGAGGCGACGGCGGCGGACACCTCGGCCGCCACCGCCCGCGAGCTGTCGCACTGGCCGAAGCCGGTCGCGAAGAAGCTCGGCAAGGTCATCGCCGCGAACGACCACAAGGGCGCGTACGCCGTCTTCGACGCGGACAACACCTCGTACCGCAACGACCTGGAGGAGTCGCTGCTGCCCTTCCTGGAGATGAAGGGCGTACTGACCCGCAGGACCATGGACCCGTCCCTGAAGGTCATCCCGTTCAAGGACACGGCCACGCACAGGGAGAGCCTCTACAGCTACTACACCCGCCTCTGCGAGGTGGACGACCAGGTCTGCTACCCATGGGCCGCGCAGATCTTCTCCGGGTTCACGCTGAAGGAGCTCAAGGGGTACGTCGACGAGTTGCTGGCGTACAAGAAGCCGATCCCCGCGGAGTACTACGAGGACGGGAAGGTCACCAGGACCGAGGTGAAGCCGCCCGAGCTGTCGAACGGCATGCGGCAGCTCTACCGGACGCTGCGGGCGCACGGCATCGAGGTGTACGTGGTCAGCGCGGCCAGCGAGGACCTGGTGCGCATGGTCCTCGCCGACCCGAAGTACGGCTACGGCGTGCGGCCGCAAAACGTCATCGGGGTGTCGATGCAGCTGAAGGACCGCGAGACCGGCGAGGTGACCAGCTCCCGCAAGGAGATCGCCGAGGGCCGCTTCGGCGGGAAGGACCGCGCGAAGCTCGCCGGGCGCGAGCTGACGCCGCACCTGTGGGCGCCGCTGACCTGGTACGAGGGCAAGCCCGCGGCGATCAGCACGTACATCGACGAGTGGAAGAAGCCGATCCTCGCCGCCGGTGACACCCCGGTCAGCGACGGCCCGATGCTGTTCCACTCGGCGGACGTGGAGCACGGCGGTGTACGTGTCTGGGTCAACCGCAAGGACGCGTACATGAAGCAGCTCGACGGGATGAAGCGGAAGAACGCCGGGCGGCAGCGCGAGCTGGGCCAGAAGGTGACCGCCGACAAGCGGTGGCTGACGGTCACCCCGGAGCAGATCCGCTAGCCGCGGGCCCCCCGGCCCCGCCCCGGGCGCTCCTCGGCCGCCCACGCCGCCACCTGCTTGGCGAGCGGCCCGCCCGCCCTGGTCCAGGCGAAGTGGTCGAGGCGGGCGCCCGCCCCGCGCGCCCTGCAGTGGGGGCTGGGGGGAGGGGCCCGGGGGGCCCTGCCCCGGAGGGGGGGGCGGGCGGGGGGGGGGGGGGGGGGGGGGGGGGCCCGGGGGAGCCCGGGGGCGGGGGGCGCCCGGGCGCACGTGGGCGCCCCCCACACGCGCGCGGGGCGCTCGTGGGCGGACGGGCGCGGCGGGCCCC
>NZ_JAFEXF010000192.1 GCF_016905445.1 Streptomyces sp. G44 | reverse complement strand
CCTCGGGCCGCCCGCAGCACCGTGCCCCGCAGCCCCCGGCCGCGGGGCACGGTGCTGCGCCCCGGCGCGCGCCCCCACCCGGGTGGACTAGCCCGGTCGGGCCACCCCGAACCACCCGAAGGGACCCTGGAGTTGAGCTGAACCGCCCGGGCGGGTGATACGTCATTAAGCAGTAAGAACCGCTGCTGGGAAATCCCTGCGGATTGACGCCCGTAGGGCAACACTGGGAACGGACCGACTACCAACGGGGGGCGGTTATGAGTACCGCATCACATCGCAGCACAGACGTCACCACCATCTCACCGCAGCGAAAGAACCCTTCCATGTGCCAGCACCAACCACCGTGCCCGACAGCCGACTCCGCCGACCGGGAAGCCGCGCTCCTCATGGTGAGCCACCCGGAACAGGGCTGGAGCCTGCTGTGCAACGGCGTCCTGCTCTTCGAGGACACCGGTGAGCTGCTGCCGGACGGCCAGATCATCGCCCCGCACCGACCGCTGGGCACCGACCAGATCATGACGGCCGCCTGACCGCCGCCACGGCCACGGAAGTACGGCCACACAACGGAACAGCACACCAGAACGACAGAACGACACACGGAACAGCAGCACGGAACACACGAGGGGCCGGCCCGGAGAGGACTCTCCGCACCGGCCCCGACGCATGCCCGGGACACCGGGCTCCGTCATCAGTCGTCGTACGCGTCCAGCGGCGGGCACGAGCAGACGAGGTTCCGGTCGCCGTACGCCTGGTCGATACGGCGCACCGGCGGCCAGTACTTGTCCGCGGCGGCGACCCCGGCCGGGAAGACGGCCTCCTCACGGCTGTAGCCGTGCTCCCACGCACCGCCGAGCGCGGCCGCGGTGTGCGGCGCGTTCCGCAGCGGGTTGTCGTCGGCGGCCCACTCACCGGAGCCGACCTTCTCGATCTCCCGGCGGATGGCGATCATCGCGTCACAGAAGCGGTCGATCTCGGCGAGGTCCTCGCTCTCCGTCGGCTCGATCATCAGCGTGCCCGCGACCGGGAACGACATCGTCGGCGCGTGGAAGCCGTAGTCGATGAGCCGCTTGGCGATGTCGTCGACGCTGACACCCGTCGCCTTGCTGATCGGACGCAGGTCGACGATGCACTCGTGCGCGACGAGCCCGGCCGGGCCGGTGTAGAGCACCGGGTAGTGCGGCTCCAGGCGCTTGGCGATGTAGTTGGCGGAGAGCACCGCGACCTGCGTGGCGCGCTTGAGGCCCTCGCCGCCCATGAGACGTACGTACGACCAGGAGATCGGCAGGATCCCGGCGGAGCCCCACGGCGCCGCGGAGATCGGGCCGACACCGGTCTTCGGGCCCGCGGCGGGCTGGAGCGGGTGGTTGGGCAGGTACGGCGCGAGGTGCTCGCGCACGCCGACCGGGCCCACACCGGGACCGCCGCCGCCGTGCGGGATGCAGAAGGTCTTGTGCAGGTTCAGGTGCGAGACGTCGCCGCCGAAGTGCCCCGGCTTGGCGAGCCCCACCAGCGCGTTGAGGTTCGCGCCGTCGACGTACACCTGGCCGCCGGCCTCGTGCACCTCCGCGCAGATGTCGGCGACGTGCTCCTCGAACACACCGTGCGTCGAGGGGTACGTGATCATGAGCACGGCCAGCTCGTCGCGGTGCTTCTCGATCTTGGCGCGCAGGTCCTCGGCGTCGATCTCGCCGTCGTCGGCGGTCTTCACGACGACCACCTTCATGCCGGCCATGACGGCGCTCGCCGCGTTCGTGCCATGCGCGGAGGACGGGATGAGGCAGACGGTGCGCTGGTCGTCGCCGTTGGCACGGTGGTAGCCGCGCACGGCCAGCAGCCCGGCCAGCTCGCCCTGCGACCCGGCGTTGGGCTGGAGGGAGACCTTGTCGTACCCGGTGACCTCGGCGAGCCGCTCCTCCAGCTCACGGATGAGCGTGAGGTAGCCCTGCGCCTGCTGGGCGGGCGCGAAGGGGTGCAGCTGTCCGAACTCGGGCCAGGTGACCGGTTCCATCTCGGTGGTCGCGTTGAGCTTCATCGTGCAGGAGCCCAGCGGGATCATGCCGCGGTCGAGCGCGTAGTCGCGGTCGGCCAGCCTGCGCAGGTAGCGCAGCATCGAGGTCTCGGAGCGGTACTGGTGGAAGACCGGGTGCGTGAGGTAGTCGTCCGTACGCAGCAGGTCCGCGGGCAGGGTGTCCGTGACCTCGGCGTCGAGCCCGTCGACGTCGGCCTCGACCCCGAAGGCGCCCCACACGGCGGCCAGCTGGCGGCGCGTGGTGGTCTCGTCGCAGGCGAGCGAGACGTGGTCGGCGTCGACCCGGCGGATGTTGACGCCGTTCTCACGGGCGGCGGAAACGATTCCCTCGGCCTTGCCGGGCACACGCACGGTCAGCGTGTCGAAGTACGCGCCGTGGACGACCTCGACACCACCGGCCTTCAGGCCCGCGGCGAGCAGCGTCGCGTACCGGTGGGTGCGCCGCGCGATGGACTTCAGTCCGTCGGGGCCGTGGTAGACGGCGTACATCCCGGCCATGACGGCGAGCAGCACCTGAGCGGTACAGATGTTGCTGGTGGCCTTCTCGCGGCGGATGTGCTGCTCACGGGTCTGAAGCGCGAGGCGGTACGCCTTGTTGCCGTCGGCGTCGACGGAGACGCCGACAAGCCGTCCGGGCAGGCTGCGCGCGAACTGCTCGCGCACCGCCATGTAACCGGCGTGCGGACCGCCGAAGCCCATCGGCACACCGAAGCGCTGCGTCGTGCCGACCGCGATGTCCGCGCCGAGCTCACCGGGCGAGGTGAGCAGCGTCAGGGCGAGCAGGTCGGCGGCGACGGTGACGACGGCACCCAGCTCGTGCGCCTCATCGATCAGCGGCTTGATGTCGCGTACGACGCCGGAGGCGCCCGGGTACTGCACGAGTACGCCCACGACTCCGCGCTCGGCGACCTCGGCCGGAATGCCGGCGCTCAGGTCCGTGACGACGACCTCGACGCCGGTCGGCTCGGCGCGGGTCCGGATGACGGCGATGGTCTGGGGCAGGGTGTCGGCGTCGACGAGGAAGACCCCGTCCTTGACCTTGCCCATGCGCCGCGACAGTGCCATGGCCTCGGCGGCGGCCGTGCCCTCGTCGAGCAGCGAGGCACCGGAGGTGGGCAGACCGGTCAGCTCGGCGACCATGGTCTGGAAGTTGAGCAGCGCCTCCAGACGTCCCTGGGAGATCTCGGGCTGGTACGGCGTGTAGGCGGTGTACCAGGCGGGGTTCTCCATCACGTTCCGCAGGATCACGGGCGGCGTGAAGGTGCCGTAGTACCCGAGTCCGATCATGGAGTCGAGCACCTGGTTGCGGTCGGCGAGCGAACGCAGCTCGGCCAGGACCTCGGCCTCGGAGCGCGCGCCGGGCAGCTTCAGCGCCTCGGCGTTCTTGATCACATCCGGCACCGCGGCGGCCGTGAGCTCGTCGAGCGAGCCGTACCCGACCTGGGCGAGCATCTTCGCCCGCGCTTCCGCATCGGGCCCGATGTGCCGCTGCTCGAAGGGGATGCCCTGTTCGAGCTCGGAGAGCGGGATGCGATTGGTGGCAGTCATTGCGGAGGCCTCCTGGTCTGCGCGACCTACGAGGGGTACCACGGCGCGGGTACCCGGACGGCCTCCCCCTCTGTCATCTCAACCTGAGAGCTTCACCGGGGGACACCCGCGAGGGCACCGTCCCGGCTTTCACCGTCGGTGAGGAAGGGGTTCGAACGTGCCCGCCCGTACGCCCGCCCTGCTTTCCAGAGTGACCTCGTCCGTGCGGTACGTGTGCCTGAGAGATTCCGGGGAGGATTTGCTCCTTCGGCGCCTCCGGAACATCCCGACCCGGAGAGCTCTCCCGCACGGGATCAGCAGCCATCGCCAGCCTACCAGCGAGGACCTCAGCCGTTCCCTCGAGTGGCCGACCGCCCCGAAGTGCTCTTACGTAGTGAGTACGAGCGGACAAAGATGAGTTACGCCCACATCCGACCCCGCGACCAGTTGGAGGGCCCGTGCAGACCGACATCGATCCGCGCAACCTGATCGGCCGCAAGGCGTTCGACCGGAACGGGGCGAAGATCGGCACGATCGACGAGATCTATCTCGACGACGCCACCGGCGCACCGGAGTGGGCGGCCATACGCACCGGCCTCTTCAGCCGCGACGCCTTCGTCCCCCTGGAGCCGAGCGAGCTGGTCGACGACGGCACCCTCCGCATCCCCTTCGACCGCGACCTCATCAGGGACGCCCCCGACTTCGGCGTGGGCCGCCACCTGTCCCCCGCCCAGGAACTCCAGCTCTACCACCACTACGGCCTGGACACCACGCCCCCACGGCTGCCACCGCAGGACCAGGACTTCGGCCACATCGCGGGCACGGACCCCTCCTGACCCACGCCGGGCACTCTCTCGCTCCTGAACCGTCCGGGTGCGCCCCGGGCTGCGGGTTCGGCGGGGCGCTGCGGCTCGTCCGGCGCCCCACCGTCGCCCCCGAACCCACCTGCACCTCCGCAAGACCACAGCTTCGACGGCTGGCCGCACCCCGAAGCCGAACCCTCACCCCCGCTCCCCCGCACGGCCCGGCCGCTCCACCAACGGCAGCGGCTCGGCCGGCTCCAGCAGCGGATCATCCGTACGGAACGTCCGCACGCGCCCCGGCGGCGACCCCGGCGTCTCGAAGCGCACCGTGACCCGCCCCAGCCCGCTGCCCTGCACCCACCCGTGCCCGTACTCGGCATGCCGCACGTCGTGCCCGGCTGCCCAACGCCGCTCCACCGGCCCCGCGGTCTCCTCGGCGCCCGCCTCCTCCGGTTCCCCGGGCGACGCCCCCTCTGCCTCGCCACCGGACACCGCCTCCGCCCCGATCTCGTCGGACACCCCCGCGTCCGCAGTCGCCTGTGCCTGCGCGAACAGGTCCTCCTGCGTGTAGTCGGCGAGGCCCGTGACCCCCACCCCCAGCAGCCGCACACCTCCGGTGGTGTCCACGGACTCCAGCAACCGCGCCGCGGCCTCCCGCACCACCCCGGGGTCGTCCGTCGGCCCCCGCAGCGTCTCGGACCGCGTCAGCGTCGAGAAGTCGAACCGCCGCACCTTCAGCACGATGGTCCGCCCCGAGTGCCCCGCCGCCCGCAGCCGCTGCACGCACCGGTCGGCGAGCCGGGCGACCTCCCCTCTGACCCGCACCCGGTCGTGGATGTCGACGTCGTAGGTGTCCTCGACGCTGACCGACTTGGTGTCCCGCTCCGCCACCACGGGCCGCTCGTCGTGCGCCAGCGCCATCGCGTACAGCGATCCGCCGTGCGCCTTCCCCAGCAGCCGTACGAGTTCGTCCTCCCCGGCCTCGGCGATCTCCTCGACGGTGGTGATGCCGGCCCGCCGCAGATGGTCCCCGGTGGCGGGTCCGACGCCGGGCAGTGTCCGCACCGGCATCGGCCCGAGCAGCGCCCGCTCCGTGCCCGGCGCTATCAGCCTGAGCCCGTCCGGCTTGGCCTCCTCGGAGGCGATCTTCGCCAGCATCTTCGAGGCGGCGAGCCCCACGGACCCGGTCAGCCCGGTCACCGCCTTGATGTCCGCCCGCAGCCGCTCCCCCACGGCCCTCGCCGACGCCTCGTCATCGGCGACGCCACCCGCCTCCAGGTCCACGAAGGCCTCGTCCAGGCTGAGCGGCTCGACCAGCGGCGAAAGCTCCCGCAGCAGACCCATGACCTGCTCGCTGATCTCCCGATACAACCCGAAGCGCGGCACGAGGTAGGCGGCGTTCGGCGCCAGGCGGCGCGCCTGCCCCATCGGCATCGCCGAGTGCACACCGAACCGCCGCGCCTCATAGCTGGCCGTGGCCACGACGCCCCGCGGCCCGAGGCCGCCCACCACCACGGCCTTCCCGCGCAGACTCGGCTTGGCGGCCTGCTCGGCGGACGCGTAGAAGGCATCCATGTCCAGATGCAGGATCGTCGGCGCGCTTCTCACATCTCTGATGCTGCCTTACGCCACTGACAACGCCCCACCGACAACCCTCGTCGGCACCGACAGCCTTTGCCGGCTGCTCAAACGGCCTTGTTGCGGCGTCTGGCGAGCTCATCGGCGGGGTTGTGGCCGACCAGCGTCTCACCGGTGTCGATCCGCTCCCCGTGCAGCTGGGAGAGCGCGGCCTCGACGTCGCGCCACACCACGCCGACGGCGATCCCGAAGACCCCCTGCCCGCCCTGCAGCAGGTCGTGGACCTCGCTGGGAGACGTGCACTCGTACACCGTCGCGCCGTCGCTCATCAGCGTCATCCGCTCGAGATCACGGAATCCGCGCTCCCGCAGGTGCTGGACCGTCGTACGGATGTTCTGGAGCGATACCCCGGTGTCGAGGAACCGCTTGACGACCTTCAGGACGACGACGTCCCGGAAGCTGTAGAGCCGCTGGGTACCGGAGCCACCGGCGGCGCGCACGCTCGGCTCGACCAGGCCCGTGCGGGCCCAGTAGTCGAGCTGGCGGTACGTGATGCCCGCGGCCGCGCACGCGGTCGGACCGCGGTACCCGATCCGCTCGGAATTCTCGAACGTCGCGTCCCCGCTCCCCTGGACCGCCATCGGCTTCGGAGAGTGATCGGCCGCGCTGCTGTGAAACGGGTACGGACCGCCCACCGCCGTACCGTCGCCGCTGCTTCTCACGCCGACCTCCGTCCTTGACCTGCCTTGTCGACGGTAGGCAGTCACCAGGGGCTCGTCAACGATCGCCGCGCTCGCCACGCCGAGTGATAATCACCCTGAGAGTGGTTTCGCGTGCCTCGGCACGGGGAAAAGCTAGCCGAATGGCCGGAAAGAGGCCTTCCGGAGCGCTTCACTGGCTGTTGGTGCCGAAGTCCTCGGGAGAGATCTGGTCGAGGAACTCGCGGAACTTCTCCACCTCGTCCTCCTGTTCGTCCGGAATCGCGATCCCGGCGTCGTCCAGGACACCGTCGCTTCCGTAGATCGGCGTTCCGGTGCGCAGCGCCAGCGCTATGGCGTCGGACGGCCGCGCGCTCACCTCCACCCCACTGGCGAAGACCAGCTCGGCGTAGAAGACCCCTTCCCGCAGGTCGGTGATGCGCACTTCGGAGAGCTCCTGGCCCACCGCTTCCAGCACGTCCTTGAACAGGTCGTGGGTCAGCGGCCGTGCGGGTGCCATGCCCTGCTGCGCGAAGGCGATGGCGGTCGCCTCACCTGGTCCGATCCAGATGGGAAGGTACCGGTCGCCTCCCACTTCACGCAGGAGCACGATCGGCTGGTTGGAGGGCATTTCGACCCGGACACCTACGACGTCGAGCTCGTTCACACAGCAACCCTAGGACGTGGCTGGCAGGTTTGGGTAGTCGGGCACCCGCCGAGTGCCAGCCGGGCCTCGGCCCGAGTGCCTGCCGGGTCAGGGCAGTCTGATCCCGAGCGCGGTCTGCACGAAGGCCGAATGCAGCTTTCCCGTGAGCCCCGCGAGCTCCTTGGCGCGGGCCTCGGCGTGGGTCCTGGTCTGCGGATTGCGGTGCCGCCGCAACGGCGCCACGACCTGGTCGACGAGACCGGCCTCGCGGTCGGCGGCGGCCTTCATGGCCCGCAGATGGCGTGGCTCGATACCGAACCGGCCGAGTTCCACGACGAGCGAGGCGATCGTGATGGCCTCCGCGTCGTAGCCGCCGTCCGGCAGCCGCGCCACGAGCCCGTACGTCTCCCACTCGTCGAGCTGGCGCTCGTCGATCTCCGCGACCGCCAGCAGCTCGTCACGGCCCACACGGGCCGCAGTGGGCCGCTCTGCCTCATCCGGGCCCTCGATGCCGCCCGGGTCCCGTTGGCGCCCCAGAGAGGGCAGAGGGGCCTGCTCGCCCCTCTCCAGCGCTTCGAGGTGCTCGCGAATGACCTTCAGCGGCAGGTAGTGGTCCCGCTGCATCCTCAGGACATGGCCGAGCCGCTCGACATCCTCCGGACTGAACTTCCGGTAGCCGGAAGGCGTGCGCTGCGGCTCGATGAGCCCCTCGGACTCCAGGAAGCGGATCTTGGAGATCGTGACCTCGGGGAACTCGTCACGCAGCGTGTTCAGCACGGTGCCGATGCTCATCAGCCGACGGTCCGCGGCAGCGGTGCCGGTGCCGGCACCGCCGCTCGGTGTTTGAAGCATGGACCTTCCTGAGGGGGGTCCCCCGGACGGGTCCGGGGGTGGTGGGTCAGATGCCTGCGCCCCGCTGGCTCGCGTAGAAGACCAGCCGGTACTTGCCGATCTGCACCTCGTCGCCGTTCGACAGCGCGACGGAGTCGATGCGCTCCCGGTTGACGTACGTGCCGTTGAGGCTGCCCACGTCGGCGACGGTGAAGGAACCGTCCTGAAGGCGACGGAACTCCACGTGACGACGGGACACCGTCACATCGTCGAGGAAGATGTCGCTCTGCGGGTGACGCCCCGCCGTGGTCAGCTCGCCGTCGAGCAGGAAACGACTGCCCGAGTTCGGCCCGCGGCGCACCACGAGGAGCGCCGAGCCCAGCGGCAGCGCGTCGACGGCGGCCTGCGCCTCCGGGGAGAGCGCGGGAGACAGGGTCTGCCCCGTCGCCTCCGCGTCGTAGGCCTCCAGGCCCGAGATGGAGATCGTCGAGGTCGTCTCGGACGCGCGCTCCGGGGTCGCCCCGGGACGCAGCGGCGCACCGCAGTTGGAGCAGAACCGGCTCGCCTCGGCGTTGCGGTTCCCGCACCTCGTACACACCAGGGCCATGGACGGGTCCTCCTGCCGCGGCTGCCCCGCGGGGGCGTGGGATGCGTACGGGCCGGGGGTGAACCCTCCGCCCGCGCCTGAGGCCGACGGTTCCCCGGAACCTATGCGGCCGGGACCAGCAGGGTCAACAGACGACACACCCTGTCCGCCCGAAATGTCTCCACCTTGACCAGCCACCTGGTCCCGGAACATGGGGCGCTCGCCGCCCTGTCCCTCAGCGTCTCCATGACGCGGGGCACGGTGTCGGGCAGTGGCGGGATTGCCGCTGTCCTCACGTGCGCTCTTGCCGAACAACTTCGCAAACAACTTCACGGGCGATTCCCCTTGACCGAAACAGACCCGCCCGTGGGGCAGGACGAACCCTGATTGCACACACCGGCATTCATCGGTGAACCAGACATCATCACAACGTCCGTACTCACCAAACAGTTTCCACCACGCACCACGCTTCCGGTGCGCCGACCCCCCGCAACCTCATGCCCTCGCCTGACGGCCCCCACGCGCCCGCCCCTCACGGCGAGGACGACCGAGCGTAGTCAGGCCGCTTCGCAGGTCGCAAGGCGTTCACGACGATCTTCTCCGAGCGGGTCACGGTCACCGTGGCCTGCTCCTTCTCCAGAGTCTGCACCACGCCTCCCGGGATGTTCAGCGCAGGTTCCAGATCCTGCGGCTTGCCGATCACCTTGAAGAGGTACGGCTCGCCGACCTCGCGGCCGTCCACCCGGACGCCACCGCCGCCGGCGTCCGACAGATGGGTGCCGGCCACCACACGTACGTCATTGATCTGGATCGCCTCGGCGCCGGCGGCACGCAGCTCCTGAATGGCGTCGAGCAGCATGTCCGCCTCGATCGCCCCCTTCTTGTCCTCGATGGCGAGCGTGATGCCCGGCCCCTGGGCCGCCACCGTGCCTGCCAGGATGCCGAGTTGCTGCTCCCGCTCGACCGTCTGCTTGCGGGCCTCCTCGGCCTGGTCCGAACTGTTCTCCAGCCCGGCCCGCTGCTCCTCGAGGCTCCGCTTCTCTTCTTCCAGACGCTGAGTACGGTCATCCAGTTCATCGAGAATGCGCACAAGATCTTCTTGCCGCGCGCCACGCAGCGCGCTGCTGTCGTTGTTCGACCGCACCTGGATGGCCAGGCCGAGGCCCAGCACGAACAGCAGCAGGGCGACGATCAGTTGAGGGCGGGTCACCCGCGGCGGCCACAGGCCTTTCGCGAGCCTCTGACGGCCGGTGAGCCGCTGTGCCCCGGAGGCGGGCGGCGCGGGCGTCTGCGGCGCCGTGGGGACCTCCGCGGGGAGCTCCCTGCGATGGCGGTGCTCGGGCTTCTCGTCGGCGCTCATCGGCGTCACGCCCTGAAGATGTGCCGGCGGATCGCGGCGGCGTTGGAGAAGATCCGGATGCCGAGGACCACCACGACGCCGGTGGACAGCTGCGCGCCGACGCCCAACTTGTCGCCCAGGAAGACGATCAGCGCGGCCACCACCACGTTCGACAAGAACGACACCACGAAGACCTTGTCGTCGAAGATGCCGTCGAGCATCGCGCGCAGGCCGCCGAACACGGCGTCGAGAGCCGCGACCACGGCGATGGGGAGGTACGGCTCGACCACCGCCGGGACCTCGGGCCGAACCAACAATCCGGCCACGACTCCCACGACGAGGCCCAGTACGGCGATCACGATGTGCCCTTTCCTGCTTTCGGCTCTGCTGTACGTACGGTCACACTCGGCGCTGCGGGCAGCCGGAGCTCGTCCGACACGGAAATGCTGGTCCGGATGCCGAAGTTCTCCTGCAAAGCATGCAGGTACTGACCGTCGGGGCTGTTCTGGAACCGTGTGCTCAGGCGTTTCCCCGCCCCCACCGCGAGCACCGTATACGGCGGCACCAGCGGCCTGTTGTCGACCAGTATCGCGTCACCCGCGGCTCTGATCGCCGACAGCGCGGTGAGCCGCTGGTCGTTGATGGAGATCGCCTCCGCGCCCGACTGCCACAGGCCGTTGACGACGCGCTGCATGTCGCGGTCGCGCACCCGGCCGGTGTCGGAGAACCCGTTGCTCTCGCGCGGCCCACCGCCGCCCTGCGAGGCCTGCTTCTTGTCGTCCACCACGAGCTTCACGCCGGGCCCCTGGACTCTGGTGGCACCGGAGAGGAGACCGAGCAACTCGCCCTTGCTGCCGCCGTGCTTCTTCAGCGCGGCCCGCTGCCGCTCGCCGACGTCGTCGCGGAGTTCGTCCACGTCGTCCTCGAGGTCGTCGGCCCCGGCCGTGGCCGCCTCGACGCGGTCGATCAGCTCCTCGCGCTCCTTGGCGAGCACCGGCGCCGCCACCCGGGCCTGCGCGGCTCCCACGGTGACGACGAGCGCGGCGAGGACCAGGCCCGCCGCCAGCCCGAGTTTGGCCCGCAGCGGGCGCGGCAGACCACTGTCCCCCCTGGCCTTCTTCCTGGCGGCCGCCTCCGCGTAGCCCTCGTCCAGGCTGTGGTCCATGACCGTGGTGAGCAGCGACATGGACGCGTCCGGACGCCTGGGCCGGGAAGGGGTGCTCCGAACGGGGGGCTGCTGCGGCATGCCGCACATCGTCGCACGTCGCGGGCGCTACCTCCGAATGGCCCCACCGACGCGCCGGGCGGCACCCGATGTGGGTACCGCCCGGCAGCCGGTCATGCTCAGTGGCCCGCGCTGTCCACGACCGCGGCCCACTCGTCGAGCAGCGCCTGGGCGGACGCGTCGTCGGGCCCCTCGGCCCACAGATGCGTGACGGCCTCCGCCGGGTCCGGCAGCACCAGCACCCAGCGCCCGTCGGCCTCCACGACCCGCACGCCGTCGGTGGTGTCCACGGACCGGTCCCCGGCCTCCTCCACCACACGCCGCATCACGAGCCCCTTGACGGCCCACGGCGTCGCGAGGTCACGCCGCTGCACATGGGCGCGCGGGATGCGCGCGTCGATCTGGCTCAGCGTGAGCTGAGTACGCGCGACCAGCCCGATGAGCCGTACGAACGCGGCGGTGCCGTCGAACACGCTGCTGAACTCGGGCACGATGAATCCACCGCGTCCGTCACCGCCGAAGATCGTCGATTCCCCGCGGCCGACCCGGGTCAGATCGTCGGGCGAGGTGGTCGTCCAGTCCACCTGCGTGCCGTGGTAGGCGGCCACCTGCTCGGCGATACGCGTCGTGGTGACCGGCAGCGCCACCCGCCCGCTGCGCCGCTCGGCGGCCACCAGGTCGAGCATGACCAGCAGGGCCCGGTCGTCCTCGACGATCCGTCCCTTCTCGTCCACGAGCGAGAGCCGCTCGCCCACCGGGTCGAAGCGCACGCCGAAGGCCGCCCGTGCCGACGCCACGATCTCGCCGAGCCGCACCAGGCCGGCCCTGCGGGCGTCCGCGGTCTCGGTGGGCCGCGACTCGTCGAGACCGGGGTTGATCGTCAGCGCGTCCACGCCGAGCTTCCCGAGGAGGCTGGGCAGCACCAGTCCGGCGCTTCCGTTGGACGCGTCGACGACGACCTTCAGCCCCGACTCGGCGATCCCCGAGGTGTCGACGTTCCGCAGCAGCGAACCGGTGTACGAGTCGAAGACGCTGGACGGGAAGTGCAGGTCCCCGATCTCACCGGGGAAGGCCCGCCGGTACTCCTGCCGCGCGTACACCCGGTCGAGCTTCCGCTGGCTTCCCTGCGAGAGGTCGGCTCCCTCCCCGTCGAAGAACATGATGTCGACGGAGTCCGGCACCCCGGGCGTCGTCCGGATCATAATCCCGCCGGCACTGCCTCGCGCGGTCTGCTGCCGCGCGACGGGCAGCGGCACGTTCTCCAGATCGCGTACGTCGATGGCGCTGGCCTGGAGCGCCGAGATCACCGCCCGCTTGAGTGCGCGGGCGCCTCTGGAGTGGTCTCGCGCGGTGGTGACGGTCGAACCCTTCTTCAGGGTCGTCGCGTACGCACCCGCCAGACGCACGGCGAGTTCCGGCGTGATCTCCACGTTCAGGATGCCGGACACGCCGCGGGCTCCGAAGAGGTGCGCCTGGCCGCGGGACTCCCAGATGACGGACGTGTTGACGAACGCGCCCGCCTCGATGGTCTTGAACGGGTAGACCCGCACATTGCCCTGGATGATCGATTCTTCACCGACGAGGCATTCGTCGCCGATGACCGCGCCGTCCTCGATGCGGGCGGCCCGCATGATGTCGGTGTTCTTCCCGACGACGCAGCCGCGGAGATTGCTGTGCTGTCCGATGTAGACGTTGTCGTGCACGACGGCCTTGTGCAGGAAGGCGCCGTCCTTCACGACGACATTGGAGCCCACCACGGTGTGCTCACGGATCTCGACGTTCGCCTCGACCTTGGCGTAGTCCCCGATGTACAGGGGGCCGCGCAGCACGGCGTCAGGGTGCACCTCGGCGCCCTCGGCCACCCATACGCCGGGCGAGATCTCGAAGCCGTCGAGCTCGACGTCGACCTTACCCTCCAGGACGTCGGCCTGCGCCTTGCCGTAGCTCTCGTGCGTGCCGACGTCCTCCCAGTAGCCCTCGGCGACGTAGCCGTAGATGGGCTTGCCTTCCTTCATGAGCTGCGGGAAGACGTCACCGGACCAGTCGACGGGCACATCGGCCTCGACGTAGTCAAAGACCTCGGGCTCCATCACGTAGATGCCCGTGTTCACGGTGTCGGAGAAGACCTGTCCCCAGGTCGGCTTCTCGAGGAAGCGCTCGACCTTGCCCTCTTCGTCGACAATGGTGATGCCGAATTCGAGGGGGTTCGGCACGCGCGTCAGACAGACGGTGACGAGCGCGCCCTTTTCCTTGTGGAAGTTGATCAGCTCGGTGAGGTCGAAGTCGGTCAGCGCGTCACCGGAGATCACCAGGAAGGCATCGTCCTTCAGCGCTTCCTCGGCGTTCTTCACGCTGCCGGCGGTGCCGAGCGGCTTCTCCTCGTTGGCATAGGTGAGCTCCATCCCGAGCTCTTCGCCGTCGCCGAAGTAGTTCTTGACGAGCGAAGCCAAGAACTGCACTGTTACTACGGTCTCGGTCAGACCATGCCTCTTGAGCAGGCGCAGCACATGCTCCATGATCGGCCGATTGGCCACAGGCAGGAGCGGTTTGGGCATGCTCGAGGTCATGGGGCGAAGGCGGGTACCCTCACCGCCGGCCATTACGACGGCCTTCATGTCGGAAACGTCCTCCTCATAGACGACGATCTAGCCGACTCAGCCCGCCAAGCAGGACCCGCATACGTCAACACGGGTCATCGCGCCTCTACGGGTCACCTAATTGGCAGGCTCAATCGGCCACACTGTCCGCTTTCACGAGTCGGCGGACTTGGATCACATACAGGATCCCTGCCCACCAGTACAGACTTGTACCCCATCCGGCGAACGCCCATCCGAAAATAGCAGCAAGAGAAGCGATCCATCCGCTTCCGTCGCTCAGGAGCAGTAGTGGAAAGGCGTACATCAGGTTGAAGGTGGCGGCCTTGCCCAGGAAGTTCACCTGCGGCGGCGGATAGCCGTGGCGCCGGAGAATCCACACCATCACCAGCAGGACCAGTTCGCGCAGCAGAAGCACCCCGGTCAGCCAGAACGGCAGGATCTCCCGCCACGTGAGACCGACGAGCGTCGAGAGGATGTACAGCCGGTCGGCAGCGGGGTCGAGGAGCCGCCCCAGGTTGCTGATCTGGTTCCAGCGGCGTGCGAGCTTGCCGTCGAGGTAGTCGCTGATGCCGCTGAGCGCAAGCACGAGCAGCGCCCATCCGTCGCTGTTGGGCCCCCCGAACTCAGGCCTGAGGATCAGCCACAGGAAGAGGGGTACGCCGGCGAGGCGCGCCATGCTGAGGATGTTCGGGATGGTGAGGACACGGTCCGTCTGGACGCGTGTCTCCTGGACCTCCACCCGGGGGCCTCCTGTGGGAAAAGAACCAATGATGACCCTGACCTTACCCTCAGCCGACAGCCGACGGTGCGGAGGGGGTGACGGTACCGTGCCCGTAAAACAAAAAAGCCGTGGTTCCTGGAATTGAATCCAGGAACCACGGCTATAAAAGGAGTTCGGCGGCGTCCTACTCTCCCACAGGGTCCCCCCTGCAGTACCATCGGCGCTGTGAGGCTTAGCTTCCGGGTTCGGAATGTAACCGGGCGTTTCCCTCACGCTATGACCACCGAAACACTATGA
>NZ_JAFEXF010000191.1 GCF_016905445.1 Streptomyces sp. G44 | reverse complement strand
CTGCCGGGCGGCGCCGGGCGCCACCGGGACCTCCGCACGCGCGCCCGGCAGCGCCGCGGGCAGCTCGCCCGAGGCCTTCACCGTGGCGCGGATGGCGGCCAGCTCCCGCTCCAGCTCGGCCGGTTCGGGAAAGTTCTCGTCCCGCTCCAGGAGTACGCCCGGCGGGGTCACCCGCGAGGCGAGGCCGGCCAGGATCGCGAGGACCGGCTCCGGCACCGGGTGCGCGTGACTGTCGTGCCAGACGCCGTCCCGTTCGAAGCCGCCCGCGACATGGACGTACGCGATGGCCTCGACCGGCAGCTCGTCGAGCGCCTCGGCGGGGTCCTCGCCGCGGTTGACGTGGTTGGTGTGGAGGTTGGCGACGTCGATGAGGAGGCGTACGCCGGTCCGCTCGACCAGCTCGTACAGGAACTGCCCCTCCGTCATCTCCTCGCCCGGCCAGGAGACCAGCGCCGCGATGTTCTCCACGGCGAGCGGCACGGGCAGCGCGTCCTGCGCGATGCGGACGTTCTCGCAGAGCACGTCGAGCGCGTCGCGGGTGCGCGGCACCGGCAGCAGGTGCCCGGCTTCCAGGGGCTGGGTGGCGGTCAGGTCGCCCCCGGCGCGCACGAACGCGATGTGCTCGGTGACCAGCGGCGAGCCGAGCGCGAGCGCCCGCTCGGCGAGCGCGGTCAGCCGCCCCTCGTCGGGGCGGTCGGCGCCGCCGAGCCCCAGCGAGACGCCGTGCGGCACGACGGTGACGCCGCGCTCGCGCAGCCGCACCAGCGAGCCGGGCAGGTGCCCGGGGCAGATGTTCTCCGCGACCGCCTCCACCCAGTCGATCCCGGGCATGGCCTCCACGGCGTCCGCTATCTCCGGACGCCACCCGATACCGGTTCCCAGCCGCTGCATGCCGCTCCCCCTTGTCGTCCCCCTGGAGCCCCGTCCCCCGGTCCCCCGTCCCCAGCACTTTGGCCCCGGCGGCACCGGCCGAACCCTCACAGGGAGACGTTCAGAGCTGCATTTGAGGTTCCGGCCTGCCGGTGTTGACCTGGCCGGGCGGTGCGGGCGAGGGCCGGGACGAGGTGGACACCTCGCCGCTGGGCCCGGCGGGGACGGGCTCGCGGGGGGTGACGCCCGAGGGCGGGGGAGGCCCGGTGGGCACGGCGGTGGCGTTCGACGCGGCGCCGTTCGCGATCCCGTCGAAGTCGACGAGCCCGGTGGCCTCCAGCATCGTGATGTGGTCCAGGACCGTCTGGTTGGCGTCGGTGGCGAGCTGCCGGATCAGGGTGTTGCGGGTGGTGTCGCGCACCTGGGCGATCACGCTGAAGACCTTGCCGTGCGCGACGCGCAGCAGGTTCGCGAACTTCCGCTGGTACGTCTCGCCGCTCGCCTCCGTCAACTCCTGGAGCCAGCCCCGCTGTTGCTCCGTCGGCTGGTTGGGCAGCTCCACGCCGAGCTGCGCGGCGACGCCACGGACCCGCTGGTCGAGGTCGGTGTGGCCGACGATGAGATGGTCGCCCGCCTCCTTGATGGCCTCCGTGGGCGCACGCTCCATGGCCTGCTGCCCCGCGGGTATCTCCCAGAGCCCGGCGAGCCGCACCTTCACCAGCAGGTCCCGGTCGGCGGCCGAGAGCGGCCCCCACTGGGTGGCCACGCTCCCGGCGGCCAGATTGGCCGGGCCGGTGCCGGAGCGGTCCGCGTACGACCACACGGGGAACGCGATGGCGCCCAGCGTGGCGACGAGTGCCGCGATGATCAGAGCCGTGCCGTTGACGCGCCGCAAGGTACCTCCCGTGGTGCTCCCGTGTCGCCGGTGACACCGGGGAGTACGGAAGATACGGCTGGGGCGTTCAACGGCGCGAGAGGCTGACGGCTCCGGACGCCGGCTCGGCGGCGGCGCACCTCCAGCGGCACTCCCTCAGCGGCACACCCTCGGGGGCGTACCGCCATCCGTCACGGCCGGGCCGGGCGCAGGGCCGGGTGGTCGGCGACCACCGTGCAGGAACCCGGCGCGATCTCCGTGAATCCCGCGTCGCGGACCACCGGGAGGCCGCTCGCGGTGAGTTCGCGCCAGTGGGCGGGTCCTGCCGTGCGCACGGAGAGCGGGAAACCGGCTTCGCGCCAGGCCGTGCGGTCCTCGTCCGACAGCTCCCACCAGGCCAGTTGGGCGCCGTGGCCCGCCTGGGCCATGGCCTTGCCCGCCGACATCGCGACGTCGGGGCTCATCCACAGGACGGGGTGTGTCGAGTCGGCGCCCGCCGGGGGCTCCGGGTCGTCCAGGTCCGTGCCGGAGACCTGGAGGCGGGCCAGGTCCTTGGGCCAGCCGTCCAGCGGGACCGGCGGGAAGACGCGGACCTCCGCCGACTTGCCGGTGACCGTGATGCCGGGCAGCGCCTCGGCCCTGCGCCACTCGGCGCCGCGTGCCCGGCGCACCACCTTGCGGATGCGGGCGTCCTGCCAGTCGTGCATCGCCTGCGCCCACTCGCCGTCCCCGGTGGAGCGCTCGTCGCCGAGGATCACCAGGACCGCGCGGGCGGCGGTCTCCAGGGCGTCCGTGCGGGCCGGGGGAGCGGCGCGCTCGATGCGGGCGACGAGGGGCAGCACGAACTGCGGGGCCTCGTCGCGCGCGGTGCTCGCGTGACGGAAGGGGCTGTCGGGGGTGTCGGGGGTGCTCACGGGTCCAGTCTGCCAGGCGCCGGGGGACCGGCCTCCGGGCCTCCGGGCGCTCCTCGGGGGAGGGCGTGCGCGAGGATGACCCGCATGGAACGTGATCTCGTGGTGCGGCTGAGCGGGGTGGGCCGGCGCTATGGCCTGCGTGGCCCGTGGGTGCTGCGCGGCGTCGACCTCGGCATCGCCGCGGGCGCCCTGATACGTGTCGAGGGTGCCAACGGCAGCGGAAAATCGACCCTGTTGCGGCTCCTCGCCGGTATCGACGCCCCCTCGGAGGGCCGGGTGACCGGGCGCCCGCGCACGGCGTTCGTCCCGGAACGCTTCCCCGCCGCGCTGCCGTTCACCGCGCTCGGCTACCTCACGCACCTGGCCCGCGTGCACGGCCTTCCGCGGGGCGCGGCGGAGCGGAGCGCGGAGCAGTGGCTGGAGCGGTTCGGCGCCGCCGGGTTCGCGGGCACGTCCCTTTCGCACCTGTCCAAGGGCAGCAGTCAGAAGGTCGCCGTCGCCCAGGCCCTGGTGGCCGGACCCGGCCTGCTGGTCCTCGACGAGGCCTGGACGGGCCTGGACACCGCCGCCCGCGTGGAACTGGACCGCGCGGTGGCCGAGCGCACGGCCGCGGGCGGCTCCGTCGTCTTCGTCGACCACGACCCGCGCCGCCTGGCGGGAGCGGTCGACGAGGCGTACGCGGTGGACGGGACGGCACTGAAACGGCGTACGCCGGGCGGGAGTTCATCGGCGGCCGAGGACCGGGCGTCCGCGTCGCGCCGCGGGCCCACGGTCGTCATCGTCACGCGCGGGCCCGAGGGCGCGGAGCTGCCGGGGCCGGTCGCCGCGGTGGCCGTGGAGACGGACGGCGCGGTGGCCGTGGAGACGGACGGCGGGACGTCGCGAGCGCCCGCCTCGCGCACCCTCACGGTCCCGGAGAGCCACTCCGACCTCGTCCTGCGGGAACTCCTGACGGCCCGGCCGCCCTGGCACGTGGTGACGGTGGCACGCGTGCCGGTGGTGCCCGGCCCGGCCACCGCCCCGGCGGCCGAAGGGCAGGCCCCCCGATGAGCGCCCTGCTGCACTACCGACTCGCCCTGCTGGCGCGGTCGCAGCGGTGGTTGGCCCCGGTGATCCTGTACGCCGTCTTCCTCGCCGTCGGCGTACAGAGCGGGCAGCCCGTCCTGGACTCGCTCGCCTACGCCGCCGCCGCGCTGCTGCCGGTGGCCGCCTGGCTGGTGCGAATCTGCGCGGGCAACGAACCGCCCGCCGCGCGCGCCTGCTCCGCCGCCGCGGCCGGGCCCGCGCGCGCCCACCTCGCCTCGCTGCTGGCCGCCTTCCTCGCCGCGGTCACGCTCGGGGGGCTGGCCGTGCTCGTCGTGACGGTCATCAGCGACGCCGGGAGCACCGACGGACGGCTGCCGGTGGCCCGCGTCCCCGCGGGTGCCTCCGGGCTGATCGCGATGCTGGTCAGCGCGTTGCTCGGCACCGCGCTCGGGGCGCTCACCACCTGGCCGCTGCTGCGCTCGGCGGGCAAGGCGGTGCCGACGATGCTGCTCGGCGCGCTGCTCCTGCTGGTCACCACCGGTTCTCCGGCGCGGTCGGTGCTGGCCGACCTGACCGTGGGCTCGCGGGAGGGCGCCGTGCCGTGGCCGCTGGGCTCGCTGGCCGGGGCGGTGGCCGTGGCGGTGGCGGCGGTGTGGACGGCTTGCGCCCTCAGCTCGCGGCGCGGTTGAGGAGGGGCGAAGCCGTGCCCGGCGGATGCCGTCGGGTCAGCCCGAGCACATCGTGCGCTGGGCCTCCTGCCACGCGCAGGCCGGGCAGAGCGTGATGCCCTTGTGCGACTCCGGGTACTCGGTGGGGGCCTGGCACAGCACGCACGCGGCGAAGGGGCCGTCCGCCGGGGCGGCCTCCGCCGCCGCCGGACCGGTCCCGGCCGCCGCGCGCCCCGGACTCGTACCCCCACGCGTACTCGCGCTCGTGCCCGCGCAGTAGTCGTCGTCCGCCATACCGTCCAGCCTAGCTCCGCGGCTCCGCTGCCCGCTTCGACCGGATCTGCTCCGACACCTTCACGAACCGGAAGCCGCGCTCGCGCAGCTCCGGGATGATCGTCCGCAGCGCGCGCTCCGTCGTGGGGGCGGCGCTGCGCGTGCAGTGCATGACGACGACCGAACCCGGCCGGACTCCGTCGAGCACCTGGCGGGCCACCGCTTCGGCGTCCGTCGCGAAGGCGTCGCCGCTCACCACGTCCCACTGCACGGCGGTGACACCGGCGGGCGCGAGCGTGCGCAGGGACTGCTCGTCGTAGCAGCCCCCGGGGAAGCGGAAGTACGGCATGGCGCGCTTGACGCCCGCCTTCCGGAAGGCGGCGTAGGCGCGGTCGATGTCGGCTCGCATCCGCGTCGGCGGGACGGTCGGCAGGCCGTAGCAGTTCTCGGTGAAGGCGTGGTGGCTGTACGAGTGGTTGGCCACCTCGAAGAGCGGGTCCCGGCCGATGGCCTTGGCCTGGTCGGGATACTCCTCGGCCCAGCGGCCCGTCATGAAGAAGGTCGCGGGCACCTTCAGCCGGCGCAGCGTCGCCACCAGCTCGGGGTGGTCGAACCGCTCACCGGCCGCGGCGCGCGACCCCTGATTCGCGGTCATGTCCGCGTCGAAGGTGAGCGCGACCGTGCGGCCCTTCGTGCGGGGCCCGTGGGCGAAGACGGGGGTGAGGCCGGAGGGGCCCGGCGCGAGCGTGGGCGGGGCGGCCGACGCCGTCCCGTCCCGGCCCGCCCGGCCGGTCGTCGTGGGGTCGCCGGACGAGCAGCCGACGAGAACGGTGGTCAGGGCGCCGAGGGCGCAGAGCGCGGCGCGTCTCCTCACGAAAGTGATCACGCGGCGACGATATATGGGCAAATGTGACAAATACGGTTATAGGCGTGCGGTTGTGCCGCGTGACCACCCGTCTGGGCCGGACGGCGCCAGGCTTCGGCCCGGCCCCGCGTCCGCGACCGCCCGCACCTCGAACCCGCGCCGCCGAGCGCGAGCGCGGTGCCCGGGTCCCGGGCGGCCGACGCGGCGAGTTCGGCGGGCGCTCAGCGGCCTCGACGCCGACCGCGTCAGCGAGGCGACGCGGAGGAGGGTCCGGGCGGACGCCGAAGAACTCGGTCGCCGTCCCGCCGGCACCGCGCCCGCCTTCGGTCCCCGCCCTGATGCGCGCCGACGGCCTCCTCATCGCCAGACTGCTGAGCTCGCGCCGGACGGGCGCACGGATCGAACTGTCCGAGCAAGGCGAAGTGGTGAGCGGGTCAGCGTCGCCGGTTCCTGCTCCGCAGCAGCAGGGCCACGAGGACTGCGGCGAAGACGGCGAACACGACGAGAAACGTCTTCGCCCCTCCGCTCGACGACCACATCTTGGCCAACTCGACCGAGGAAGCGGCCAGTTCGTCGTACGCCTCCGGAGTCACGTCTGCTCTCCTTCTTCCGGGCCCGCACCGCTCGCCGGCGTGCGTTCGCCGGCCCGCGCTCGGCGGCCTCCTGGATTCCTGCTGCCCCTTTCTCCGGCGCCGACTCCCCCTCAGTTCTGAAGCGTCCGCTTCAAAATGTGTTAGCGTCCTGTCCCGTCAATTCTGAAGCAGTCGCTCCATAACCTGATCCGATCGGAGGACCCCTCCCATGCCGCCTGCGGTGTACATAGTGGGGCTCGGCATCTTCACCCAAGGAACCTCGGAGTTCATGCTGTCCGGCCTGCTGCCGGGCATGGCCGACGACCTGGGGGTGTCGGTCCCCGACGCCGGCCTGCTCATCTCGGCCTTCGCCGTCGGCATGGTCGTCGGCGCGCCGCTGCTCGCCGTCGCCACGCTCGGCTGGCCCCGCCGCACGGCGCTCGTGTCGCTCCAGGCCGCCTTCGTCGTGGCCCACGTGGTCGGCGCCCTCGCGCCCGGCTATGCGGTGCTGTTCGTCTCACGCGTCGTCGGCGCCCTCGCCTACGCCGGTTACTGGGGCGTCGCCGTGGCCACGGCGGTCGCGCTCGTCCCGGCGGCGGCCAAGGCGCGGGCGGTCGCCGTGGTGGCGGGCGGGCTGACGCTCGCCACCATCGTCGGCGTCCCCGCGGGCACGGTGCTGAGCCAGTACTCCAGCTGGCGCGCCGCGTTCTGGGCGGTGGCCGCGGCCACCGTGGTCAGCCTCGTCTGCACGCTGCTCGTGGTCCCCGGCGGCCGCGGCGAGGGCGAGCGGCCCTCGGTCGGGGCCGAGCTGCGGGGCATGGCCCGGCCGCAGCTGTGGCTCTCGTACGCCGTCACGGCCTTCGCCTTCGGGGCGGTCATCGTCACCTTCAGCTATCTGGCGGCGCTCCTGACAAAGGTCAGCGGGGTCCCGGAGGGCTGGGTGCCGGTGGTCCTCGCCCTGTTCGGCGTCGGCGGCCTCGCGGGCATCGTGATCGGCGGACGCACCGGCCAGACGCGGCCTCTGGGCACCCTCGGCATCGGGCTCGGCGCCCTCGCCGTGTTCTCCGCGCTGCTCGCCCTCACCGCGCACGTCACGGCCCTGGTGGTCGTGCTCGTCTTCCTGCTCGGCCTCGCCGGATACGTCACCAACCCCGCCCTCCAGTCGAGGGTGTTCACGCTCGCCCCGGACGCCCCGACGCTCGTCGGCGCGACCAACACCGCCGCGTTCAACGTCGGCAACACCGTGGCCCCGCTGCTCGGCGGCCTGGCCATCGACGCCGGGTACGGCTACGCGTCGGTGGCCTGGGTCGGCTCGGGACTGGCCGTGGCGGGAGTGGCCGGCGTGCTGTGGGCGGCGCACCTCCAACGGTCGGGGCCGGGAAGGGCGGCGGCGCCGACGCTGCCGCGTACGGCCGTGACCGCCCGTGAGCCCGCCAAGGCGGAGGCGTGAGCGGGGGAGGCCGAGCACGGCGCCACCGCCGGCGCCGCGGACTTCGCGGCGCAGGCCCGGCGGGCGCCGCCCCACCTCGCCACCGTCCCGGCCCACGGGGACAGGTTTTGTGAACGTATTCCAAAACGTCTACTGTGGGACCCATGGCCAGGCCACGAGAGTTCAACGAGGACCGCGTCGTCACCGCGGCCATGGAGACGTTCTGGCGCCACGGGTACGAGGGCACCTCGACCCGCGACCTGTGCGACAGCACGGGCCTCGGGCCATCGAGCCTCTACAACACCTTCGGCGGCAAGCGGCAGCTCTACCTCCGCGCCCTGGAGCGCTACCACGACACCGCCACCGCCGAACAGGTCGAGATCCTGCGCGGCCCCGGCCCGGCGAAGGAGCGGCTGCGCGCCATGATGCTCCACGCCGTCGACGCCGACCTCGACGAGGCGGACGCGCGCGGCTGCTTCGCGATCAACGCCGCCGTCGAGGTCGCCGGACTCGACCCGGAGGTCAAGGGGGCGGTGCGGCGCAGCTTCGACCGCGTCGAGGAGGAGCTGTGCGCGGTCGTGGAGGAGGGGCGGCGCGCCGGCGAGTTCCGCTCCACGGGCGAGGCGCGGACCGTGGCCCGCCGGGTGCAGAGCACCTACTACGGGCTGCGCGTCCTCAGCCGCGTGCACGACGACCGGGAGACCCTGCTCGCCACGGTGGACGGGGCGCTCGCCGACCTCTGACGCACGCCGCGCTGACGTACCGCTCACGTGGCCCCGGTGTCCGTTCAACGGATGTTGATCGCCCCCGTGGACGCTCCGCTGGTGCGCGGCCCGCCGACCCGGGCCGTCGCGGACCAACGGAACCGACCGGAGGTATGTGCATGAAGATCGTCCGTTCGCTCAAGAAGAGGATCACCGGGGAGAAGAGCCTGAAGGCGTACGCCTGGTACCACTGGTACTGATCCGGCGAACCGTTCCCCAGTGCCGCGTCCGGCGGTCCCGAGCGGACCCCGGACGCGGGCCTCCCGCCTCTGGAGCCACCGATGCCCCTCTCCGGTACCGACACCGGCCGGTTCGCCCGGACCACCGTCTTCACGCCACGACTCCACGCCCTGCTGCGCGACCACCGCGGCGAGGACGTGTTCCGCCTGGACGCCGACACCATGGGCGTCGCCGGGCCGGAGCTGACCGACCGGATCCTCGCCGCCCGGCCGGCCACCGAACACGAACGCCCCACCTTCAAGCCCCTGCACGGCCGCTCCATCTCCCGCGCCGAGGCCTCCGGCGTCATGCGGGCGATCGGCCGCGACGTACGGGCCGCGCTGCGGGCGCCCGTGCCCGGCGGCGCCGACCTCACCGGCGTATGGCCGCACGTCGGCCACGTCCACCTGCGCGACCTGATCCTCGGCGCCGACCCCTACCGGCTGCGCGTCCTCATGGACCGCACCCTGGAGCTGACGCCCAAGCTGACCTGGACGGTCATCGCGGCCGGTGCGGCGCTGCCCGGCCGGCCGCGCCCCGGGGCGCCCGGGACCGCGATCGCCGGACCGACCGCCGACGCCGCGAACTACCGCGACCGGCGGTACGCGATGGGCCTGTACCGGCGGGCCGCGGCTCCCGTGTGCTTCACCGTCTCCACGCTCGTCGCGAGCGCGTACTGGCTCGGGGCGCCCTTCGACGACGGGACGCCGAACGAGCACATCCTGTACGAGGCGATGCGGCTGCTGCCGCCCTCCTGGAACATCCTGCGCAACGCCTCCCCGGAGTACCCCGCCCTCGACGCCCGCATCGGCGCGGGCGACGACGTCCTGCTGCTGCCGCTGCTCAGCCACCGCGACCCGGAGCTCTGGGAGGACCCCGACACGTTCCGTCCCGAGCGCTGGGCCGCCCTCGACCCCGACGACCACCCCGGCTACCTGCCCTTCGGGCACGCCTCCGAACGCTGCTGGGGGCGGCACATGGTGATGCCGCTTGCCGGGATGCTGCTCGACGTCCTGCGCGCCGCCGGGGTGACCGTCGACCCGCGGCAGACCACGGCGAAGGTGCCGCTCGCGGGGCTGCTCGGCGTCGACAAGGTACGGCTGGTACGGCGCGGCTAGCGGCCCGCGGCAGCCGGTCCGCCGCGGCGGAACAGGGCCGTCCAGAGGAAGGGTTCGCCGAAGAGCGCGGAGTCCGCGGGCTCGTCGCGCATGCGGCGCACCTCCACCTCGGTCAGGTCGCCGAAGATCCGCCGCAGCGACGCGTCCTCGTAGGCGATGCCGCCGTGCAGCCGCGCGTCGCGGTAGAAGTCCGCGTCGGGCCGTTCGGAGCCCATGCCCGCCTCGCCGGCGGCGAAGCAGGTGAGGGCGAAGTGGCCGCCGGGGGACAGGACGCGGTCCAGGAGCGCGAGGTAGCTGACGCGGCGGTGCGGCGGCAGGTGGTGGAAGCACCCCGAGTCGTAGACCACGTCGTACGGTCCCGCCAACGCGTCCCGGGTCAGCGCGAAGGCGTCGCCCTCGTGGAAGCGCACGTCGGCGCCCGCCTCGCGGGCGCGGTCCGCGGCCCACGCGAGGGCGGCAGGCGACAGGTCGACGGCGTCCACCTCGAAGCCGAGTGAGGCGAGGTGGAGGGCGTTGCGCCCCGGGCCGCAGCCGAGGTCGAGTGCGCGGCCCGGGGTGAGGAGGCCCCGCTCGACGTACGAGACGAGGTTCTCGTCCGGCTTCGCCGCGAAGAACGGCACGGGCCTGGTGCGGTCGGCGTAGAAGTCGTCCCACCAGGCGGCGCCCCCGCACGTCCAGCGGTCGGCCTCCGGTGCGAACAGGCCGTCGAGGAGTTCCATCACGTCGTCGATCGTGCGGATGTCGCGGTCCATCAAGTCCCCTTTCGCGGTAGGGGAATTGTAGGTCGCGGACACGGAGAAGGCCCAGGTCGGCAGGTGTGTGCGGCGCCCTGCGGGCGGGCTTCGGCCGGCTGTGGCGGGCCCGCGGGAAGGCGGCCGGGGCCGGTGCCCGGCTCCCGGCCCCCATGCTGCCCGCGCGCCCGCCGACGGGCCACACGGGGCCTTCCCCGGCGTCGCCGGAGCGGATTTTCCGGCCGGGGAGGGACGAGGGAGGAAAACGGGTGCCGTGTTCACGTGGAGTATCCCCAGAAGTAACCGCGGCTGATTGGATGTTCGAGCGCCCGGACGAGGGCGCCTCGCGCACCACCCCGAACAGCAACAGCCGCCCCCCTCAGGAGTTTCCGTGCCGCACTCAGCGCTGCGCAGGTCCCACGCCGCGGTGGTCACCACCGCGCTCGCCGCCGCCACGCTCGCCGCAGTCGCCCCGTCCGCGACCGCCGCCGACACGTCCGCCGCGACCCCCTCGCTCAAGGTGCTCACGTACAACGCGTTCCTGTTCAGCAAGACGCTCTACCCCAACTGGGGCCAGGACCACCGCGCCAAGGCCATACCGGCGGCCGGCTTCTTCAAGGGGCAGGACGTCGTCGTGCTCCAGGAGGCGTTCGACAACTCCTCGTCCGACGCGCTGAAGGCGGGCGCCAAGGAGCGCTACCCGCACCAGACCCCGGTCATGGGCCGCGGCAAGGACGGCTGGGACGCCACCGGCGGTGCCTACTCCTCGGTGACGCCCGAGGACGGCGGGGTGACGGTCCTCAGCAAGTGGCCGATCACGCGCAAGGAGCAGTACGTCTACAAGGACGCCTGCGGCTCCGACGCGTACTCCAACAAGGGCTTCGTCTACGCCGTGCTGGACGTGAACGGCACCAAGGTGCACGTGGTGGGCACACACGCCCAGTCCACCGACCCGGGCTGCGGCAGCGGCGAGGCGGCGGCGACGCGCGCCAAGCAGTTCAAGGAGATGGACGCCTTCCTGGACGCCAAGAACATCCCGGCGGGCGAACAGGTCATCGCCGCGGGCGACTTCAACGTCGACACGCACAGTTCGGAGTACGCCTCGATGCTCGCGGACGGCGGGTTCGTCCCGGCCGACGCGCGCACGGGCCACCCGTACTCCTTCGACACCCGGGACAACTCGATCGCCGCCGAGCGCTACCCGGACGACCCCCGCGAGGACCTGGACCACATCCTGCACCGCAAGGGCCATGCCCGGCCCGCCACCTGGCACAACAACGTGCTCAAGGAGCAGAGCGCGCCCTGGACGGTCTCCAGCTGGGGCACGAAGTACACGTACACCAACCTCTCGGACCACTACCCGGTGACGGCGTACTGACCACCGGACGCCCGGCAGGGGCGCGCACCGCGTGCCCCTGCCGCGCGAGCCGCTACCTGTGCCAGGGCCCCGTCACCGCGAAGGTCGTGCCGGGGGTGTAGCAGTTGACGTACATCGTGGCGTGGTCGGGCGAGAACGTGACGCCCGCGAACTCGCCCCACTCCGGCTTGTCCGGAGTGCCGATGGTCTGGCGGTTGCGGGCCATCGCGTAGACCTCGCCGCGCCGCGTGAGGCCGTAGACGTGCTGCGCGCCGTCGCCGTCCTCACACACCATCAGGCCGCCGCCGGTCGCCAGGCAGATGTTGTCGGGGGACTCGCCCGGCAGCCGGATGTCCGTGCCCGGGCCGAAGACGATCACGAGGGTGAGGCGGCGCGCGGCCGGGTCGTACCGCCAGATCTGACCGAAGTGGTCGCCCGTCGAGCCGTCCGCGCTGCGTGCGAAGGACGAGACGAAGTAGACGGACGAGCCGCCCCAGTAGCAGCCCTCCAGCTTCTGCGCGTGCGTGATGCCCTTCGGGCCGAAGTCCTGGTGGCGGATGGGGGTCCGCACGGCCAGCGGGTCCGGGACGTCGACCCACTCGATGCCGTCGAAGCGCGCGCCCGTCTCCTGGACCGAGGACAGGTCCGGTACGCCCGGCACCCGCATCGCCTGGAGCCTGCCGCCCGCGCGCAGCGAACCGAGGCCGCCCCCGGGCTTCTCGGGCAGGAAGCGGTAGAAGAGGCCGAACGGCTTCTCGAAGGCGTCCTCGGTCTCGTAGACGACGCCGCGCCGGGGGTCGACGGCGATCGCCTCGTGCTGGAAGCGGCCCATCGCGGTGAGCGGCACGGCGCCGGTGCGGCGCGGGTCCACCGGGTCGACCTCGAAGATGAAGCCGTGGTCCTTGGTGTAGCCGTTCGTGCCGGCCTTGTCCTCGGTCTCCTCGCAGGTGAGCCAGGTGCCCCAAGGGGTCGGCCCACCCGCGCAGTTCACGGCCGTCCCGGCGATCGCGACGCGTTCGTCCACGACGTCGTTTCTCCGGTCGAGGGCCAGCGCCGTGCAGCCGCCCTTCGCCGCCGGGTCGTAGGTGAGACCCTCGACCGTCGGCACGCCGATCTTGCCGGTGACACGGTTCTCGTGGTTGCGCACGAGGTGGACACCGCCCTTGGGGCCCGGGAAGGCGGCCATGCCGTCGTGATTGCTCGGCACCCTGCCCTCGCCGGACCGCAGGGCGTCGCCCTCGCGGGAGAGGACCTTGTAGCGGAACCCTCTGGGCAGGTCGAGCAGGCCCTTGGGGTCAGGGACGAGGGGGCCGTACCCGGCCTTTCCGTGCGCGGCCGCGGTGCCCGCGAAGAGCTCGGAGAGGGCGCCGGTGAAGGCGATTCCCGCGCCCACGGCACCGGTACGGGCGAGAACCTGACGTCGAGTGGCGGACATGATGGGCAACCTCCTGCTGGCGGACAGGAATGTGACCGGATGTGTGTACCACGTGCCCTGGTGCGCGGGAACCACGCGCGTAGCGATCGGTTCCGCGTGGCGCCGCCCACCTGCGCGCCGGCTGCCCGCGCGGCCTACTCCGGTACGAGCCCCTTGGCGTCCCGGGCGAGCGCCGTGAGGCGCGATATGGCGCGGAAGTACTTCTTGCGGTAGCCGCCGTTCAGCATCTCCTCGCTGAACAGCCGGTCGAAGGGCACACCGGAGGTCAGCACGGGCACCTCCCGGTCGTACAGCCGGTCGGCGAGCACCACGAGGCGCAGCGCGGTCGACTGGTCGGGCACCGGCGTCACCTCCGTGAGGCAGACGGCCGTGAGCTGGTCGGTCAGCGCGCCGTAACGGCTCGGGTGGACCTTGGCCAGGTGGGCGAGGAGGTGCGGGAAGTCGTCGAGGGAGGCGCCCGCGGTCGCGTACGCCGCCTTGGTGACCTGCTCCCGCGTGTACGGGGCGGGGGCCTTGGGCAGACCGCGGTGGCGGTAGTCCTCGCCGTCGATGCGCAGCGCCCTGAAGTGGGCGGACAGGCCCTGGATCTCGCGCATGAAGTCGGTGGCGGCGAACCGGCCCTCGCCGAGCTTGCCGGGCAGCGTGTTCGAGGTCGCGGCCAGCGCCACGCCCTGCTCGACCAGCTTGGAGAGCAGCGAGGAGACGAGCACCGTGTCGCCGGGGTCGTCGAGTTCGAACTCGTCGATGCAGAGCAGCCGGTGGTCGCTGAGCGTGCGCACGGTCTGCTGGAAGCCGAGCGCTCCGACCAGGTTCGTCAGCTCGACGAAGGTGCCGAACGCCTTCTGCTCGGGCGCCGCGGGCGCCGCGTGCCACAGGGAGGCGAGGAGGTGGGTCTTGCCCACGCCGTAGCCGCCGTCGAGGTAGACGCCGCGCGGGCCGGTGGGAGCCGGGGCCTTCCTCTGGAACCACCGCTTCTTCCCGGCGCCGGAGGCGTGCGCCCCGCCGAGCCCCGCCGCGAAGCCGCTCAGGACGCGGACCGCCTCGGTCTGGCTGGGCTGGTCCGGGTCCGGGATGTACGTGTCGAAGCGGACCGCGTCGAAGCGCGGCGGCGGCACCATCTCGGCGACCAGGCGGTCGGCGGGGACGTGGGGCTCGCGGGCGCACAGGGACAGCGGAGCCACGTCGGAGAGGGAGCTGGGCCCGGAGGCGGAGGGGGAGGACGACACGGTTCCCCAGCTTAAGGGGCGTGCGAGACTGCGGATATGCGACGCCTGTTCCCTGTGACCGACAAGACAGCAGACCAGACAGCGGACCGGACGGCGGACCAGACAGCGGACCGGACGGCGGGCGCGGGCACCACGGGTGCCGCGGACGCGCGCGAGTGGACGCTCGACGAGCTGGCCGACGCCTACGCCTACCCGGCGGAACCCCCGTCCGGGCCGGTGACGTGGCTGCGCGCCAACATGGTGTCCACGCTCGACGGCGCCGCCCAGCACGACGGCCGCTCCCAGCCGATCTCCAACGACACCGACATGCGGATCTTCGGCACCTTGCGCGCGCTCGCCGACGCCGTCGTGGTGGGGGCCGAGACGGTGCGCGCCGAGGGTTACCGCCCGGCACGCGCGCGTGAGGCCTTCGCGGCGCGCAGGGCGGCGGCCGGGCAGACGCCGGCGCCCGCCATCGCGGTCGTCAGCGCGAGCCTCGACCTGGACTTCTCCCTTCCGCTCTTCACCGGGCCGCTGACGCCCACGCTCGTGGTGACCGGCGCCGCCG
>NZ_JAFEXF010000190.1 GCF_016905445.1 Streptomyces sp. G44 | reverse complement strand
CGGGCGGCCGGCACGGACCCCGCCGGACCCACAGCAGCACGGGCCGGCGCACGACCTCGATGGATCTGCCCGGCCCCTTCGGCTGGCGCCGGACGACACGGCGGGGCGGGGGGCCCCGGCGGCCGGGGGCCTGACCGCCCGGCCCCCCGGCGGGGCGGGCCTGCTCGCCTGGCTGTGGCGCGAGCTGCCCCTGCCGGTCAGCGCGGGAACCGCCGCGCTGACCGTGCTGCTCTGCGCGGCGTACGTGGTGATCGCGCCGCGCCGGCGGTACCGCGTGCACCGCTGGGAGACCACGGACGAGGCCGTCTACACCGCTTCCGGCTGGCTCTGGCAGACGTACCGGATCGCCCCGATGTCGCGCATCCAGACCGTCGACACCGCCCGCGGCCCGCTCCAGCAGCTGTTCGGCCTCGCCACCGTCGTCGTCACCACCGCCTCCGCCGCCGGACCGGTACGCATGCACGGGCTCGGCCATGAGCGGGCCAAGGAGGTCGCCGACCACCTCGCGGCCACCACCCAGGCCACCCAGGCGGCCGACGGAGACGCCACATGAGCCACCCCGCGCACACCCGCCACGACGAGGACACCCTCCCCGGAACCGGGCGGACGGCGCCCGGCACGGGGGAGCGGGAGCGGCACGCCCGGCGCTGGCGACGGCTCGACAACCGCCTGCTGCTCGTCCAGCTGAAATGGCTCATCCCGCCCGCCCTGTCCACCGCCTGCTACGCCCTCGTCACCCTCGGCCGCCTCGACCGCGAGGCGTACATCCGGCTCGGCCTGCTCGCGGGCGTCTTCCTGCTGATCATGCTGTGGCGGCTCGTGGAGCTCCTCACCACCCGCTACCGCGTCGCCGGAGACATCCTCGAAGTGCGCACCGGCCTCCTCGGCCGCCGGCGCCGCACCGTCCCCTGCGACCGCATCCGGGGCGTCGACCTCACCGCGGACCCCTTCCTGCGCGTCTTCGGCCTGGTCACCGTGCGGATCACCACCGCACAGGGCGGCGGCGCGGACGGCGACACCAGCCTGGAGGCCCTGCGCCGCGCGGACGCGGAGGAACTGCGCCGGACGCTGCTGCGCCGCGCCGACGCCGCCCCGGACACGGCCGACGACGACCGGATCATCGCCCGCATGGACTGGGCCTGGCTGCGCTACATGCCGCTCAACTCCTGGGGTGTCCTCGCCGTCCTCGTCGTGGCCGCCTCCGCCGTCCGCGTCCTGGACGGCTTCGGCGTCGAACCGGAGCGCGTCCTGCGTGCCGTCCTCGGCTTCCTCGGCGCCGCCGGCCTGGGGGAGAGCATCGTCCTCGGCACCCTCGCCCTCCTCGTCGTCGGATCGGCCACGGCCGTCGCCCTCGCCGCGGAGGAGTGGTGGGGCTACCACCTGGAGCGCGACGAGAACCACCACTTCACCGTCCGCCGGGGCCTGCTGACCACCCGTTCGCTCTCCATCGACGCGCGCCGCATGCGCGGCGTCGAGGTCACCGAACCGCTGGCGCTGCGCCTGGGCGGCGGCGCACAGGTGGCGGCCGTCGCCACCGGCCTCCAGAAGACCGAGGACCTGGAGGTCAGCAAGATGCGGACCCTCAGCCCCGGCGTCCCGCGTGCCCGAGCCCACGAGATCGCCGCGACCGTCGCCGGCGAACACCCCTCCCCGACCACCGCGGCGCTGCGCCCCCACCCGAGGGCCGCACTGCGCCGCCGCCACCTCAGAGCCGTGCTCGCGGTACTCGCCCCGTGCGCGGCGCTCGCGCTGCTCGGCACCCTCCTCACCCCCGTGCTCCTGCACGTCGCCTGGATCTCCGCCGTGGTGCTGCTCCCCGCGGGCGCCCTGTTCGCCTCCAGCGGCTACCGCGCGCTCGGCCACGCCGTGCACGGCCGGCACCTGCTGACGCGCTACGGCACCCTCATCCGGCGGACCGTGGCGCTGCGCCGCGACAGCGTGATCGGCTGGGTGATCGTCCAGTCGCCCGCCCAGCGCCGCTCGGGCCTGGCCACGTTCCACGTCACCACCGCGGCGTGCAAGAGCGGCGCCTACCCGGTGCGCGACGTGGACCTGGCGGAGGGCCTGGCCTTCGCGGAGGAGGCCGTGCCGGGACTGCTCGCGCCCTTCGTCGAGCGGGACTGACCCGGCAGCGGACACAGGGCGGCCCCGGGACTCCGCGGAGTCCCGGGGCCGCCCTGTTCCCTCGTCAGCCCGACAGCGTGCGGTAGCGGCGGGTCGTCAGCGGCACGAACACCGCGAGCAGCGCCACGCACCACAGGATGAGATACAGCGCGGAGTGCTGCGCCGCCCAGCCGGTCGCCTCCGGGAAGTCCTTCGGCGCCGGATTGCCGAACAGGTCGCGGATGGTGTCGCACAGCGCCGTCAGCGGGCTCCACTCGGCCAGCGTCTTGAACGGCTGGATCATGTACTGGCTGCCCACCAGCGCGGACGAGACGAAGGTGAACGGGAACACCCACATGATGCCGAGGCTCTGCGCGCTCTCCAGCCGCTTGCAGCGCAGCCCGATGTAGGCGCCCACCCAGGAGATGGCGAACGCGAACAGGAGCAGCAGCCCGTACGCCGCGACGGCCGACAGGAAGTCCGACCTGATCCGCCAGCCGATGGCCAGCCCGCACAGCGAGAGGAGCGCGATGTTCATGGCGGTCGCGGCCAGGTCCGAGCTGGTCCGGCCGATGATCACCGCGGTCCGCGAGATGGGCAGCGACCGGAACCGGTCCACGATGCCCTTCTCCATGTCGTACGCGATGCCCACGGTGGTGTAGATGTTCACGAACACCGCGTTCTGGCCCAGCATGCCCGGGATCAGGTACTCCGGGTACAGCGCCCCCAGCCCGCCGCCGATCACGAAGGCGAAGAGCACGACGAACATGATGGACGTGCACAGGTGGGATATGAGGGCGCCGGGCTCCCGCCAGATGTGCAGCAGATTGCGCCCGGTGATGATCGAGCCGCTGCGGGCGGCCTCCGTCATGCTGCTCACGACACCCCCTCGGGGACTCGGTCCCGGGACTCGGCGGACCCGGCTGCGTCCGGTTCGGACCTGCCGGTCAGGGACAGGAACACGTCATCGAGCGTCGGCCGCCGGAGACCGATGTCGACCAGCTCGACGCCCCGGTCCTCCAGCTGCCTGATGGCGGCGCCGAGCGCCTTGACCCCGGCGGCCACGGTGACCGACACGGTGCGCGCCAGTTCCTCCACCGTCGGCGCGGCCGTGCCGATCCCGGCGAGGACCTCCCGCAGGGCGGCCACACCCTCCGCGGTCGCCGCGACGGCGCGGATCTTGTCGGCGCCCACCTGGGCCTTGAGCCGGTCGGCGGTGTCGTTGGCGATGACCCGCCCGTGGTCGATGACGGCGATCGAGTCGGCCAGCTGGTCCGCCTCCTCCAGGTACTGCGTGGTCAGCAGCACCGAGGTCCCGTCCTCGACCAGCTCGCCCACCTGGTCCCAGGTGTCCATGCGGCCACGCGGGTCGAGGCCCGTCGTGGGCTCGTCGAGCACCATCACCGCGGGCTCGCCCACGAGCGCGCTCGCCAGGTCGAGACGGCGCCGCATACCGCCCGAGTACGTCTTGGGCGCGCGGCTCGCCGCCTCCTTCAGACCGAAGCGGTCGACGAGGTATCTGGCGCGGTCGGCGGCGGCGGACTTCGACAGACCGTGCAGCCGGGCGAACATCACGACGTTCTCATAGCCCGTGAGGCTCTCGTCGACCGCCGCGAACTGGCCGGACAGGCCCATCGAACGCCGCACCTCGTGCGGCTTCTTCAGGACGTCGTGCCCGTTCACCCAGGCACGCCCGCCGTCCGGGCGCAGCAGCGTGGACAGACAGCGCACGGTCGTGGTCTTGCCCGCCCCGTTGGGACCCAGCAGGCCGAGCACCTGGCCCTTGGGCAGTTCGAGGTCGACGCCGTCTAGCGCGCGGACCGAACCGAAATTCTTGACGAGCCCTTCGGCCCGCAGGGCTGTACGTGGCGTGGAAACAGTCATATGCACCCCGGTAGCCGGTGGAAGCGCAGGCGCCGGGCAGCTCGTATCGAATACGCTTCCCCATTGCCTCGGATTGAATTCTGATCGCGTGGGAGCGTACCGCCCTCAAGTGGGCTGCGGCGCCGGGCAATTGAATTTCCCGCGCCTTTCGGGCGACACTCGCTGGCACACCCTACGGGTAGCCGGAAGAGTATGGGCGCCGAAGGGGTTCGTGGCCCGAGAACAGGGGCTTATAGGGGCGGCATAGGGGGAGTTCCGGGGGCCGGAGCGACGTGTTCGTCTATAGATTCTCCAGGTATCCCGACCGAATGATGCCCTGAATCCCGACCGCCTGTCCCCGGCGCCCGGCGGCCGCGATGTTTCACGTATCGGTGAGTGAGCGGAGCGCAATGACACACGGCCTTGACGAGCTCTCCGGCGATGCGCGCGGGGCGGCGTTGCGCAGCCGCCTGCGCGACCTCGGTACGGACGAACGCGAGCGGCTGCTGAGCGAACTCGTGCGAGGCGCCGTCGCGGACGTCCTCGGCCCGGCGGGACCCGGCCCCGTACCCGAGCGGCAAGCCTTCCTCGAACTCGGCTTCGACTCACTGGCAGCGGTGAACCTGCACGCCCGGCTGACCGCCGTCACCGGCCTGCGCCTGCCCGTCACCCTCGCCTTCGACCACCCCACCCCCCGCGACCTCGCCCGCCACCTGCTCGGGGAGCTCCTCGGCGAACCGACCCGCGACGAAGCCGCCGAAGCGCCCGCCACGGCGAGCGCGGAACCCGTCGCCATCGTGGGCATGGCCTGTCGCTTCCCCGGCTCCATCACCTCCCCCGAACAGCTGTGGCAGCTGCTCACCGACGAGGGCGAGACCCTCACCCGGCTGCCCGACGACCGGGACTGGGACGTCGACCGCCTCTACGACCCCGACACCCGCCGCCCCGGCACCACCTACGTGGACAAGGGCGGATTCCTGCACGACGCCGCCGACTTCGACGCGGCCTTCTTCGGCATCTCGCCCCGCGAGGCCCTCGCCATGGACCCGCAGCAGCGGGTGCTCCTGGAAACGGCCTGGGAAGCCCTCGAACGCGCCGGCATCGACCCGACGGAACTGCGCGGCACCCGCACCGCCGTGTTCGTCGGCGCGGAGGCCCAGGAGTACGGGCCGCGCATCGCCTCCGCCCCGGACGGCATGGAGGGCCACCTCGTCACCGGCACCGCCGGCAGCGTCACCTCGGGCCGGATCGCCTTCACGCTCGGGCTCGAAGGCCCGGCGGTCACCGTCGACACCGCCTGCTCGGCGTCGCTCGTCGCCCTCCACCAGGCCGCCCAGTCCCTGCGCCTCGGCGAGGCGTCCCTCGCCCTCGCGGGCGGCGTGGCCGTCATGTCGAGCCCCGGCGGCTTCGTCTCCTTCAGCCGCCAGCAGGGCCTGGCCGCCGACGGCCGCTGCAAGGCGTTCGCCGCCACCGCCGACGGCACCGCCTGGTCCGAGGGCGCGGGCCTGCTCGTCCTGGAACGCCTCTCGGACGCCCGCCGCAACGGCCACGAGGTCTTCGCGGTCGTCCGCGGTTCCGCCGTCAACCAGGACGGCGCCTCCAACGGCCTGACCGCCCCCAACGGCCCCTCCCAGCAACGCGTCATCCGCCAGGCCCTGGCCAACGCCGGCCTCACGCCCGGCGACGTCGACGCGGTCGAGGCGCACGGCACCGGCACCTCGCTCGGCGACCCCATCGAGGCCCAGGCCCTGCTCGCCGCCTACGGCCAGGACCGCACCGAACCGCTGCTGCTCGGCTCACTGAAGTCGAACATCGGGCACACCCAGGCCGCCGCCGGTGTCGCGGGCGTCATCAAGATGGTCATGGCGATGCGCCACGGCGTCCTGCCCAAAACCCTGCACGTCGACGAACCCACCCCCCACGTCGACTGGACCGCCGGAGCCGTCGAACTCCTCACCGAGGCCACCGCCTGGCCCGACACCGGCCGCCCCCGGCGCGCGGGCGTCTCCTCCTTCGGCTTCAGCGGCACCAACGCCCACGCCGTCATCGAAGAGGCCCCGGCCCCCGAACCGGCCGCACCACACGGCCCGCCGCCCGACCCCGGCGAGATCACCGCGGACACCGCCCCCGTCATCCTGTCCGCGCACGGCGACACGGCCCTGCGCGACCGCGCGCGCACGGTACGGGCACTCCTGGCCGCCCACCTCACCGAGCACCCCGACACGACCGTCGCCGACATCGCCGGGGCACTGGCCGCGGCCGACACCGGCGGAACCGAACGCGCCGTCGTCGTCGGCCGGACGCACGACCTGCTCAACGCCCTCGACGCCCTCGCCGAGGGCAGGACCGACGCACACCTGCTGCGCGGCCGGGCCCCGCGGCCCGACGCGGAGACCGACGCGGAGACCGACGGCGTGACCTTCGTCTTCTCCGGGGGCGACGCCCGACGCGTGGGGATGGGACAGGAACTGCTCGCCGCTTTCCCGGTGTTCGCCGACGCCTTCACCGAGACCTGCACCCACCTCGACCCCTACCTGGAACAGCCCCTGCGCGAGGCGCTCGCCGAAGGAGGCCCACGACTCGCCGAACCGCTCTACGCCGACTGCGCCGTCTACGCCTACGACGTCGCCCTGCACCGCCTCGTCACCTCCTGGGGCCTGACCCCCGACCGGCTCGCGGGCCACGGGGTGGGAGAAGTGGCGGCCGCGCACGTCGCGGGCGTGCTGAAGCCCGCCGACGCCGCCGCCCTGGTCGTCGCGCACGGCAACGGACTCCCGCGGCCCGACCTCGACTGGCTCACCGAACTCCTCGGGTTCGCCGAACCGGCCGTCCCCGTGCTGTCCGCGCTCACCGGCGAGCCCGCCGACGTCACCGACGCCGCGTACTGGAGCCGCCGCCTCACCCCGCACGGCCGCGCGGGCACCGCCCTCGACGCACCACCGCCCGGCACCGGCCTGATCGTCGGCCTCGGCCCCGACCGCCTGGCCGGCGGGGCCACCGGCGAGACCGAGAGCCTCCTGAGGTGCGTCGGCACACTCCACACCCAGGGCCGCACACCGCGCTGGGACACCTTCTTCGCCGGGTGGCCCACGCACCCGCTCGACCTGGACCTCACCCCCGCCGAGGGCCCGCTGCCGTGGCTGCTCTCGGCCCGCTCGGCCACGGCACTCGCGGCACAGGCCCGGCGGCTGCGCGACGCCCTCACCGACGACGTGCGCCCCCTGGACGTCGCCTACTCCCTGGCCACGACACGCGCGGCCCTCGAACACCGGGCCGTCGTCGTGGGCGGCGGACGCGACGACGCGGTACGCGGCCTCACGGCCCTCGCCGAGGGAACCCCGGCCGCGACGGTCGTACGCGGCGAGGCCCTGGACCGCGGCCCGACCGCGGTGCTCTTCTCCGGACAGGGCTCGCAACGGCCGGGCATGGGCGCGGAGCTGTACGCGACGTACCCCTTCTTCGCCGAAGCGCTCGACACGGTCTGCGCGAAGTTCGACCCGCACCTGGACAGGCCCCTGCGGGAGGTGATGTTCGAGGACGGCGAGTCACTGCACCGGACCGGTTACACGCAACCCGGCCTGTTCGCCCTCGAAGTCGCCCTGTACCGACTGGTGGAGTCCTGGGGCATACGCCCGGACTACGTGACCGGACACTCCATCGGCGAGCTGACGGCGGCACACGTGGCCGGGGTGCTCACCCTGGACGACGCGGTCACCCTGGTCGCCGCCCGCGGCCGGCTGATGCAGGCGCTGCCCGCCGGCGGCGCGATGCTCGCGGTCGGCGCCGACGAGGCGACCGTGACCCCCCACCTGCGGGGCCTGGAGGACCAGGTGTCACTCGCCGCCGTCAACGGCCCCGCCTCCGTCGTGATCGCCGGTGACGCGGACGTGGTCACCGAACTGGGCGAGCGATTCGCCCGACTCGGCCTGCGGACCAAGGAACTCGTCGTCAGCCACGCCTTCCACTCACCCCGCATGGACGCGATGCTGGACGAATTCCGCCGCGTCGCCGGCACGCTCACCTACCACCGGCCGCACATCCCGCTCGTCTCCAACCTCACCGGCCGCCCCGAGGACGTCGCGTCCGCGGAGTACTGGGTACGCCACGTGCGGGCCGCGGTGCGCTTCGGCGACGGAGTGCGCTGGCTCCAGGACCAGGGCGTGGGCGTCTTCCTGGAACTGGGTCCCGACGGCGTCCTGACGGGCATGGCCCAGGAGTCCCTGACCGGCCGGCCCGAGCTCATCGCCGCCCTGCGCAGGGGCCGCCCCGAGGCGGAGACCCTGCTCACCGCCCTCGGCCGGCTGCACGTGGCCGGAGTACGCCCCGACTGGCGCGCGTTCTTCGCGGGCCGGGGCGCCGCCCGCGTGGACCTGCCCACGTACGCCTTCCAGCGTGAGCGCTACTGGCTGAGCCCCGCGCCCACGGCCGCCCCCCTCGGCTCCGCGGGTCTCGCCACCAGCGAGCACCCGCTCCTCGGAGCCGTGGTGGACCTGCCCGAGGCCGGCGGACTCGTGGTGACCGGCCGGCTCTCCCTCGCCTCGGCCGGCTGGCTCAAGGACCACACCGTCGCCGGAGAGGCACTGCTGCCCGGCCCCGTACTCCTGGAGTGCGCGCTGCACGCCGGAGACCTCGTCGGCTGCGGCCGGATCGCGGAACTGACCACCGAGGCCCCGGCGGCACTGCCGGAGCGCGGCTCGGTCGCCGTGCGCGTCGTCGTCGGCCCCGCGGCCGACGACGAGAGCCGGACCGTCACCATCCACACCCGGCCCCTCGCCGAAGGCGCCGAACCCGACGACATCGCCGACGGCGCCTGGGTCCGGCACGCCACCGGGCTCCTGACCCCCGTACCCCGGCCGGACGCGCGAGCCACGGCCCCCGCCGTGACCTGGCCCCCGCGCGAGGCGTCGCCGATCGACCTCACCGGCCTCTACGACCGCCTCGACGACCACGGCCACGTCTACGGCCCCGCCTTCCAGGGCCTGCGGGCCGCCTGGACGCTCGACGACGAGCTGTACGTCGAAGTGGCCCTGCCCGACACCCACCCCGACGGCGCGCCCGACCGTTTCGGGATCCACCCGGCACTGCTCGACGCGGCGCTGCACCCGGCCCTCCTCCCGGACGGCGCTCAGGACGGCCCGCCCCGGCTGCCGCACACCTGGTCCGGTGTGACGCCGCACGCGGTGGGCGCCGGAGTCATCCGGGCGCTGCTGCGGCCCGCGGGCACCGACACGGTGTCCCTGACCGCCGTCGACGCCGAGGGACTGCCGGTCCTCTCCGTCGACTCCCTGCTGCTGCGCGAACCGACCGGCCCGCGGGCGACAGCGGCGGCCCGGCACGACTCCCTCTACCGCCTCGACTGGTCCGCGCTCCCCGCCCACGGCCACCCCGCCGCGCCCCCCGCCGCATGGGTCCAGCTCGGCGACGCGGGCCTCGACGGCGTGCCGTCCTGCCCCCGAGCGGACGCGCTCCCCGCCGACCTGCCCGACGTGGTGTGCGCGGCGATCACCGGAACCGACACGGACACCCCCGCCGGAGCCGCACACCGCGCGCTCACCCTCCTGAAGGAGTGGCTCGCCGAGCCGCGGTTCGAGCAGGCGCGGCTCGCCCTGCTGACCCGGGAAGCGGTGAGCACCGGCGTCCACGAGGACGTCACCGACCTGCCCGCGGCGGCGGTGTGGGGCCTGGTCGGCTCGGCCCAGGCCGAGCACCCCGGCCGGTTCGTACTCGTCGACCTCGGCCCCGAGGACCGCGGTGCCGACGCCACCGCGGCCGTGGCCGCCGTGCTGGCCTCCGGCGAACCGCGCGCCGCCGTCCGCGGCGGCACCCCGCTGGTGCCCCGGCTCGCCCGCGCCGCGTCCGGCACGGGACTCGTCCCGCCCGAGGGCCCCGCCCCCTGGCGCGTCGGCACCCTCCCCGGCGCCACCCTCGACGCCGTCGCCCTCGTACCCGCACCCGAAGCGGCGGCGGAACTCGCCCCCGGACAGGTACGGATGGCCGTACGCGCGGCCGGCGTCACCACCCGCGACGTGATGAGCGTGCTCGGCATGCCGTCGGACGAGACCGCCTCCGGCTCCGAGCCCGCCCTCGGCCGCGAGGCCGCGGGCGTCATCGTGGAGATTGGCCCCGGCGTCACCGGCATGGCACCCGGCGACCGCGTCTTCGGCCTCGTCGACCACGCCTTCGGGCCCCTCGCCGTGGCGGACCGGCTCCTCCTCGCACCGATCCCCGACGGCTGGACCTACGAACAGGCCGCCGCCGTACCGCTCGCCTTCCTCACCGCCCACCACGCCCTCACCGGCCCGCGGGGCCCGCGCGCCGGCGAGGCGGTCCTCGTGAACAGCGGCCCCGGCGGCCTCACCCCGGCGGCCGTCCAGCTCGCCCGCCACCTGGGCGCCGACGTGTACGCGACCGCCACCGACGACGGACAGCGGGACGCGCTGCGCCGGCTCGGCCTCGCCGACGACCACATCGCCTCCTCGCGCACAGCGGCACTCGCGGCCACCCTCCTGAAGGCCACGGACGGCAACGGAGTCGACCTCGTACTCAACGCGCTGCCCGGGGAAGCCGCCGACGCCGCACCGCGACTGCTGCCGCGCGGCGGACGCTTCCTCGACGTGGGCCGCCCCGCACCCCGGGAACCGGACGAGACCCCCGCCGCACACCCCGGCATCACGTACGAGACCCTCGACCCGCGCCATCAGAGTCCCCAGCGGACACAGGAGGCGCTCACCGACGTGCTGCGCCTGATCGGCACCGGCGTCCTCACGCCCCTCCCGGTCACCACCTGGGACGTCCGCAGGGCACGCGACGCGTTCCGCTCCGTCAGCCGGGCCCAGCACCCGGGCAAGGCGGTCCTGACCATGCCCCGCGCCCTCGACCCCCGCGGCACCGTGCTGATCACCGGCGGCACCGGCACCCTGGGCGGGGAACTGGCCCGGCACCTGGTCGCCGAACGCGGCGTACGGCACCTGCTGCTGACCAGCCGCAGAGGCCCCGCGGCCGACGGGGTCACGGAACTCCGGGCCCAACTGGCCGCCCTCGGCGCCGAAGTGACCGTCGCGGCCTGCGACGCCGCCGACCGCGAGTCGCTCGCCGCCACGCTCGCCGCCATCCCCGAGGCACACCCGCTCACCGGTGTCGTGCACGCGGCCGGTGTCCTCGACGACGCCACCATCGCCTCCCTCACCCCCGAGCGCCTCGACGCGGTGTTCCGGCCCAAGGCCGACGCCGCCCGGCACCTGCACGAACTGACCCGGGACAGGGACCTGGCGATGTTCACCCTGTTCTCCTCCTCGGCGTCCGTCCTCGGCGACGCCGGCCAGGGGAACTACACCGCCGCCAACGCCTACCTCAACGCCCTCGCCCAGCACCGACGCCGCCACGGCCTCGCCGGACAGGCCCTCGCCTGGGGCTTCTGGGCCCAGCGCAGCTCCCTGACCCAGCACCTCACCGACGCCGACGTCGCCCGCATGGCACGCACCGGCACCGGCGCCCTCAGCACCGACGACGGCCTCGGGCTCTTCGACGCCGCGGGCCGCACCGACGAACCCCTCCTCGTGCCCGCCAAGCTGAACACCCGGGCCCTGCGCGACCAGGGCGCGGCGGTACCCGCACTCCTGCGCGGACTCGTCCGCCCGGCGGCACGGCGCGCCGCGACAGCCCCCGGCACGACGGGACCGAGCCTCACCGAACGGCTCGCCGGGCTCCCCCCGGCCGACCAGCACGCGGCGCTGCTCGACCTCGTACGCACCACCGCCGCGGCCGTACTCGGCCACGGCGGACCCGCGGCGGTGGAGCCGGGCCGCACCTTCCAGGAGCTGGGCTTCGACTCCCTCACCGCGGTGGAGTTCCGCAACCAGCTCTCCGAGGCCACCGGAGTCAGGCTGCCCCCCACCCTGGTCTTCGACCACCCGACGCCGACGGCCCTCGGCGAACACCTCACCGCCGAACTGCTCGGAGGGCACGGACCGGTGTCGGCCGCGGCCGCGGTGCTGGCCGACATCGACCGGATCGACGCCGCCATCGACGGCATCGACCCGGCCGACGAGGCGGCCGCGCAGATCGCCGCACGCCTCCAGTCCACCCTCTCCCGGTGGAACACCCAGTACGGCACGGAAGTACAGGCAGACGGCACAGAGCTTGAGTCGGCCACGGCCGACGATCTGTTCCACATCATCCAGAACGAGTTCGGCCGATCTTGAAATGAGCTCTGTGCAGAAGGCGGAGCCGGGAAAGCGAGTGGTGAACTGATGTCGAACGAGAAGCTCCTCGACAACCTCCGGTGGATGACCGCCGAGCTGCGGCGCACCCACCGCAGGGTCGCCGAGCTCGAGGAAGCGGATCGCGAGCCCATCGCCATCGTGGGGATGAGCTGCCGCTTCCCCGGCGGCATCGACTCGCCCGAGCGGCTCTGGGACGTCGTCGCCTCCGGTACCGACACCATCGGCCCCTTCCCGCTCGACCGCGGCTGGGACATCGACGGCCTCTACGACTCCGTGCCCGACATGCCCGGCTCCTCCCGCACCCAGGAGGGCGGCTTCGTCGCGGACGCGGACCGCTTCGACCCGGCCTTCTTCGGCATCTCGCCGCGCGAGGCGCAGGCCATGGACCCGCAGCAGCGCCTGATGCTCGAAGCCGCCTGGGAGGCCGTCGAGCGTGCGGGCGTGGACCCGCTGTCCCTGCACGGCAGCCGCACCGGTGTCTTCGCGGGCGCCGTCCACGGCGACTACGGCACCTCCGTGCCCACCGTCTCAGACGACTTGAAGCCCTACCTCGTCAACGGCAACACCGACAGCGTCCTGTCCGGCCGCATCTCCTACACCCTCGGCCTCGAAGGCCCCGCCATCACCGTGGACACGGCCTGCTCGTCGTCCCTGGTGGCCCTGCACCTGGCGGCACGGTCGCTGCGCCAGGACGAGTGCACGCTCGCCCTCGCGGGCGGCGTGACCGTGATCTCCGTACCCGAACTGTTCACCGAGTTCGCCCGGCAGCGCGGACTGGCGATGGACGGCCGCTGCAAGGCGTTCGCCGAAGGCGCGGACGGCACCAACTGGGGCGAGGGCGTCGGCGTCGTCGTCCTGGAGAAGCTCTCCGCGGCCCGCCGCAACGGGCACAAGGTCCTTGCCGTCCTGCGCGGTTCAGCGGTCAACCAGGACGGCGCGTCGAACGGTCTGACGGCGCCGAACGGCCCGTCGCAGCAGCGTGTGATCCGCCAGGCCCTGGCGAACGCACGCCTCTCCGCCTCCGAGGTCGACGCGGTGGAGGCGCACGGGACCGGTACCGCGCTGGGTGACCCGATCGAGGCGCAGGCCCTGCTCGCCACCTACGGCCAGGAGCGTGAGAACGCGGAGCCGCTGTGGCTCGGCTCGATCAAGTCGAACATCGGCCACACGCAGGCCGCCGCCGGTGTCGCCGGTGTCATCAAGATGGTCATGGCGATGCGCCACGGCGTCCTCCCCAGGACCCTGCACGTCGACGCGCCCACGTCGCACGTCGACTGGACGGCCGGCCCGGTCGAGCTGCTGACCGACAACCGTGACTGGCCGCGCGCCGACCGGCCGCGGCGGGCGGGCGTGTCGTCCTTCGGCATCAGTGGCACGAACGCGCACGTGATCCTGGAGCAGGCCCCGGAGCCGGAGCCCGGCGAGTCGGAGCGGGAAGAGGCGCTGACTCCGTCGGTTGTTCCGTGGGTGGTGTCGGCGAAGTCGGAGGAGGCGCTGAGGGCGCAGGCCGAGCGGCTGTTGGCGCGGGTGGCGGAGCCGGAGGGTGTGGCGCCGGTCGATGTGGGTCTGTCACTGGCGACGTCGCGTGCGGCGTTGGAATACCGTGCGGCGGTGGTGGGCGGTGACCTGGAGTCGCTGCGGGAGAGTCTGCGGGCGATCGCCTCGGGCGGTGCCGACGCGCGTGCGGTGAGCGGTGTCAGCCTGGGCGCGGGCGGCAAGAGTGTGTTCGTGTTTCCCGGTCAGGGCTCCCAGTGGGTCGGCATGGCCACCGAACTCATCGCGTCGTCCCCGGTGTTCGCGGACCGGATGCGCGCGTGCGCGGACGCACTCTCTCCGTACGTGGACTGGTCGCTGTTCGAGGTCCTGGACGATGCCGAGGCGTTGGAGCGCGTCGATGTCGTGCAGCCGGTGTTGTGGGCCGTGATGGTGTCCTTGGCCGAGTTGTGGCAGTCGTACGGCATCAAGCCGGGTGCTGTGGTGGGTCACTCGCAGGGTGAGATCGCGGCGGCGTGCGTGGCTGGTGCGCTGTCTCTTGATGACGCGGCGCGTGTGGTGGCTTTGCGGTCGAAGGCGATCCTTGCGTTGTCCGGGCTCGGTGGCATGGTTTCCGTGGCGCTGCCGGTCGAGCAGGTGCGGGAGCGGCTGACCGAGGGGCTTTCGGTGGCGGCGGTCAATGGTCCGTCGAGCGTGGTCGTGTCCGGTGACGTGGCCGAGCTGGACGCGCTTCTTGCCACCTGTGAGGCGCAGGAGATCCGGGCGCGTCGTATCCCGGTGGACTACGCCTCTCACTCGGCGCACGTGGAGACGATCCACGCCGAGCTTCAGCAGGTCCTCGCGGGGCTTGAGCCGCGTACGGCCGAGATTCCGTTCTTCTCCACGGTGACCGGCGACTGGCTGGACACCACCGCGATGAACGCCGAGTACTGGTATACCAACCTCCGTCAGACCGTCCGCTTCGAAGAGGCCACCAGGGCGCTGGCCGAGCAGGGCCACCGTTACTTCATCGAGGCGTCGGCGCATCCCGTGCTGACGATCGGTGTGCAGCAGACGCTCGAAGACAGCGGCGTGGACGCGGCTGTGCTCGGTACGCTGCGGCGCGACGAGGGCGGACTCGACCGCTTCCTGCTGTCGCTCGGTGAGGCGCACGTACGAGGGCTCACGGTGGACTGGCCGGCTGTGTTCCCGGGCGGCCGCATCATCGACCTGCCCACCTACGCCTTCCAGCGCGAACACTTCTGGCTTGAGCCGGGTGTGGGTGACGCGGATGTGGTGTCGGCGGGTCTGGAGGGTGCGGGGCATCCGTTGCTGGGTGCGGCGGTGTCGTTGCCGGATGTGGACGGTTTCCTGCTGACGGGGC
>NZ_JAFEXF010000018.1 GCF_016905445.1 Streptomyces sp. G44 | reverse complement strand
CTGCCGGGGGACCCGAGAGTTATACGGAGCGGGGGGCGGTGGCGGCGGCCCCCCCCCCCCGCCGCGTCGCGGGGGGGGCGCGGCGCGCCCCCCGCGCCGCGCGGGGGGGGGGGGGGGGCCCCCCCGGACCCCCCCCCCCCCCCCCCCCCCCCCCCCCCCCCCCCCCCCGCCGCTCCGGCCCCCGAGGCATCGGCGTCGGCACACTCCGCGCACAACCCCTGGGTCGGTAGCGGCGGCGAATCCGCCGGCCCCGCACGGGAGTTGACCCGCGCCGAGAAGGGGCCCGCAGAGGCGGAAGCCGTGACCTCGGAGATATCACCCCGCACCGCACAGCGCACAAGCCTCGCCCCCTGCGCCGCCGCCACCCTCTCCGCCCCCGCGCACGCCTTCGACGCCCCTGCCGCCCAATGGTCCGCCGCTGCCAGCGCCGCCAAGTCGGCAGCGCCACCCGCCCGATGCCGGGCCACGACGGCCTGCCCCATCGCGAGTACCGCCCCGCAGACCACGCAGAGCACCGCCATCACGACCGCCGACCACACCGTGGCGGCCCCTCGATCCCGCCCCGGCCCACGCCACGGCACCCCGCCCGTCACAAGCCCACCCCCGCCGTCTCGTTCGCCGCCGCCTCGGTCTCCTCGACCGGGGGCGTGCTCTCCTCTGCCGGGGCCGCCGTCGTCGGTTCGGAGGCCGCAGTCTTCGCTGCCGAGCCGGCCTTCTCTCCCCGCGACGCCATCGCCTCCTCCCCCGACACCACGGCCTCCTCCGCCAAAGCCACCGCCTCCGACCGCAGCCGCAGGCCGAGGCCCAGCGCTCCGGGGCCCGGAGCATCCGCGACGACCTCGACCCGCACCAGGTCACCGTCACGCCGTACGGACACGCGCGCCCCACGCGGCGCGGCCTGTCTCGCCGCCGCCACGGCCACCGCCTCCGGGTCCTGTCTGGCCGCCGCGCGGGCCCCCGCCCTGGCCGCGTCCACGCACTGGATCTGCGCGCACGCGGCCAGCAGGGTCCAGACCAGCGCCATGGTGAACAGGACCAGCGTCGGCAGCACCACGGCCGCCTCCGCCGTCACGAATCCCCCGTCCCGGGCCCGGCCCTTCGCGCGCGCCAGCGGGCCGCGCTCAGAACGACGCATGGAGTGCCTTCTCCACCACGGCCTCCAGAGCGGCCCTGACCTGCCCGCTCGTCACCACCTTGTAGAGCAGCCCGGCGAACCCCACCGCCGCGATCAGCCCCATCGCGTACTCGGACGTCACCATCCCGGCGTCCTTGCCCGCCGCGCGCATCCGTCGAAGCAGCGTCCGCGCACCATTGTGTACAGCCATCTCAACCCCCGTGATTGCACCGTGCGTTGCCCCGGCCCTGATGGCCCAGGCAGCGGCCATTGCTTTTGTGTTCATTCCGCCCGCAGCAGACCCTCCGCGAGTCCGATCACCACCGGCGCCACTCCGACCGCGATGAACGCCGGCAGGAAGCACAGGCCCACGGGCGCCGTCATCAGCACCCCGGCTCTGCGCGCCTTGGCCATGGCCGTCCGGCTTCGCGCGGCGCGGGCGTCCTCGGCGAGGCGGGCCACCGGCTCCGCGGTCGGCGCTCCCGACTCGCCCGCGCGCTCCAGGAGGCGGGCCAGCGGCGCGGCGCCAGGTATCACCGCCACCTCCCGCCAGGCGTAAGCTGGTTCCCCGCCCAGCCGTACCTCCGCCGCTCCGCGCGCGAGCCGCTCACCGACCGGCCCCCGCAGCGACTCCCCGACGGCTCGCGCAGCCGCGACAGGACTCGCCCCGGCGGCGACGCAGGCCGCCAAGAGGTCGGCTGCCAGGGGTAGTTGCCGCTCCGCTTCTGCCGAGCAGTCGTCGGCCCCGGCCTGCGCGCGAGGTGACGCCCGCGTGCGCTCCTGGCGCCATGCGCAGTAGCCGGCAGCCACGCCCACCGCGATCCCCCAAGCGCCGCCCACCACGGCGTAGGCCAGGCTCACCGCCCCGGCCACCACGAACCAAGTGCGTCCCATGCCACCGCCGCGCAGCCCCGGCCGCCGGTCCCGGCCCAGCTCCCGGCGCCGGACAGCCGGTCCCGCCACGCCCAGTGCCTCCGCGGCCCGCCGCCGCAACGCCCTCTCACGCCGGGCGGCCCACACCGTCAGCGCCAGCCAGAGCACGGCCGTGACGCTCCACACCGCCACCCCCACCCTGTGGACAGAACTCATCGCCCCTCCGCTCCTCGAACGATCCGCAGCGCCCACCACACCCCGGCGCCCTCCAGCACCCCGCCCACCGCCAGGCAGCCGAGCCCCGCGCCCGTGTGCAGCAGCACCCGCAGCGGGTCCGCCCCCAACGCACTGCCCATCAGCAGTCCCAGCACCGGCAGGCCCGCGAGCATCACGGCGGTCGACCGCGCGCCGGCCAGCTGGGCCCTCAGGTCGGCCCGTTGGTCCCGCTCCACACGCAGCGCGCCTTCCAGCCGCTCGAGCCCCGCCGCGAGCCCCGCTCCTCGGTCCACGGCCACGCGCCAGCAGGCCGCGAGCCCGAGCAACCCCTCCGCCCCCGGCTCCCGAGCCGCCTCCACCAACGCCCCCGGCACGTCCCCACCGAACCGAGCCGCCGCGAGCACGCCACTCGGCCCCGCACCGCCCGGCTCGCCCACCGCCCCGGAGACGCCCCTTCGAGCCACCGCACCAGGGCCCTCCGCCCTCGAAGACCCCGTCACGGCAGCACCCCCACCAGAAACCGAACCGCCCTCCCCAAGAACCACCCGCAACGCCTCCCCCGGCTGCCGCCCCGCCCGCACCTCGCCCGCGAGCGCCCCGCACAGCGCGATCACCGCGTCACCGCGCCGCTCCCGCTCCCGGCGCGCGTCCCGGGCCCGCAGCGCCCGCGCCGCCACCGGCACCCCCACCGCTCCCGCGACCAACGGCAGCGAGGACTCCCCAAGGAGCGCCACCACAGCGCCGGCCGCCAGGCACCACCACTCGCGCCGCACCCGACCGCGCCCGGCGGCGACGACCCGCCCACATGACCACCCGCCCGCCTGCTCATCCGCCCCGGCCACGAGCACCGCCCGGACCCGCCGAGCCGTGCGGTCACGACCGTCCGTCAGCCACGCCGCGCTCCCCGCGCACACCGCCGCCGCCCACATCGCCGTACTCACGCCGGACCACCCCGCTCCCCGCCCAGGAGGAGCGCGTCCAGCCGCTCCCACCCGGGGCCCTCGACGAAGGCCTTCGCGCCCCATCGCAGCGCGGGCACGGTCTTGACCAGCCCCGAGGCGGCACGCTCCAGGACGTGCACCTCGGCGATGCGGCGGCGGCCCGCCCGGTCGCGTACGAGATGGACGACCACCGAGAGCGCTGCCGCCAGCTGGCTGTGCAGGGCGGCACGGTCGAGCCCCGCAGCCGTCCCCAGGGCCTCCAGACGGGCGGGGACGTCCCCGGCGGCGTTGGCGTGCACCGTCCCGCAGCCGCCCTCGTGGCCGGTGTTGAGCGCGGCCAGCAGGTGCACCACTTCCGCGCCCCGCACCTCGCCGACGACCAGCCGGTCGGGCCGCATCCGCAGCGCCTGGCGCACCAGGTCGTCCAGGCCGACGCGACCGGCGCCCTCTTGGTTCGCCGGACGGGATTCCAGGCGCACCACATGGGGATGCTCGGGCCTCAGCTCCGCGGAGTCCTCGGCCAGCACGATCCGCTCCTTGGGCCCGACCAGGCCGAGCAGCGCGCTCAGCAAGGTCGTCTTGCCGCTGCCCGTGCCCCCGCTGATCAGGAAGGACAGGCGCCCGTCGAGCAGCGCCCGCAGTACGCGGTCACCACCGGGCGGCACCGTCCCCGCCGCGACCAGCTCCGTGAGCGTGAAGGCCCTGGGCCGCACGACCCGCAGGGAGAGGCAGGTCGAGCCGACGGCGACCGGTGGGAGCACGGCGTGCAGCCGGGTGCCGTCGGGAAGGCGCGCGTCCACCCACGGCCTCGCGTCGTCCAGGCGACGCCCGGCCACGGCGGCGAGGCGTTGGGCGAGGCGGCGCACCGCCGCCGCGTCCCGGAACCTGACCGCGGTGAGCTCGAGGCCGCCGCCCCGGTCCACCCACACCCGGTCGGGCGCGGAGACCAGTACGTCGGTCACCGAGGAGTCCGCGAGCAGCGGCTCCAAGGGGCCCGCGCCGACCAGCTCCGAACGCAACTGCTCGGCGGCGCCGAGTACCTCGGTGTCCCCGAGGACCCGGCCCTGGGCCCGCAGCGCCTCGGCGACGCGGGCGGGGGTGGGCTCCGTGCCGTTCTCCGCGAGCCACTGGCGCACCCCGTCCAGCATCCGGGCGCCGACGACGGCGCTCATACGCCCCCTCCCGGTGCGTCGACCGGCATCCGGTCCCAGAAGGCGGCGCAGAACCGCGCGAGCGGGCCGCGCACGGCTCCGCCGGGTGGCACGCCCGCCGTCTGCGCCGTCACCAGATCCGGCTCCCAGGGGACCTCGCCGGCCAGCGGCAGGCCGAGCAGCCCCGCTACTTCCTCCGCTTCGAGCCCACCGAGGCCCTTGGGTCGCGCGCCCGTGGGCACCACCACCCGCAGGTCCCTCAGCACCAGCCCCGCCGCCGACGCCACCCGCCTGGCTCCCGCCACCGCGCGCAATTCGGGCGGCACCACCAGGAGGCACAGGTCCAGCTGCTCCAGCGCCTCCACGACCGTCTCGTCCACCCGGCGCGGCAGGTCCACGACGACCACCCCACCGCGCCTGCGCGCCGCGGAGACGACCGCCCGCACCGCTTCCGGGGCGACCGCCACCGCTTCGCCCCTGTCCGATGTTGTTTCCGCACTCGCTGTGTCCCGTGCAGGTCGTGTCTCGTTCCGGCAAGATCACGTCACTGACCATGTCCCGGCGATTCGGGAGAAGTTGTGCAGAACTTCGTGACGTGGGCCGGGCGCTGGACCACCTGGCGGCGCTGGAGTGCAACGAGGGCGAGTCGACCGCCGGTTCGCTCAAATGGGTGAATATTCTGCTCGCCGTGGGCACTGGCTGACACGATGTCCGTGATCACGGGGCGGACGGAACGTCCCGTGACGCCAGACCTGAGGGCGGGTAAATGTCGGATATGGCGGCAGCCACGTATCAGTGCCAGGTGGAACTCGGCGGACTCCGAGTCGAGACGCTCAAGAGCGTCTCCGCCATCACCGCAGAGCAGGAGCACATCGACGTGGTGTCGATGACCCCGGCCGGACGCATCGCATGGGACTACGTGAACGGGCTTCCGGGCTGGAAGAACGTGACACTGACGCGCTCTGCAGACAAGAGCGAGGAGTTCACCCGGTGGATCCAGGAGGCCAGGGATCCGGCCGCGACGGGCGTGGAGCGGGACCTGATCCTGGTGTTCGTCAACGCGAGGAACGAACCCGTCAAGAAGATGTCCTTCGCGCAGGTGCACCCGGTCAGCTGGAGCGGTCCGGGCGTCACTGCCGGTGAGTCCGGCGTGGGAGAAGAGACGCTCGAACTGCGCTATCTGGACGCCGACACGAAGTTCCTCTGAACCCGACACCGGACGTGCCCCGAGCCTGCGTGAACACCGAACAGGCCGGAGCCTTGGGTCGGGCACCCGCCCTGGCGGGCCGACCCACCCATCCGCCCGTCAGGGTGGCCGTCAGCTGCAGGTGCCGATGACTGCGGTCCGGGTGCCAGGGATGGCGGTCAGCTTGCCAGGTGGAGGCAGTTCGGGGGTCGGCTGCGGGCTGCGTAGGTGCATGATCTCGTCGTGCTGGGCGGCGAGCCGGGACAATGCGAGCTTCTTGAACGCGATCAGTGCCTCGATGGTCTCGTCCCTGTCGGCGACGCGGTCCCTCAGCTCGGCGTTCTGGGCCTTCAGGCGCTCGATCTGGGCGTCTCTGGGGTCTGGCATCTCCCCGGCCTGCCGGAGAGCCGCCAGGCGGCGTACGAACTCGTCACCGAGGTGCTGGTAGGGCCCTTCGCGGACGGTTCCGTCGCGGTCTTTCTTCGGGTAGAAGCCAGTGCGGGTCACTCCCGCCTCAGCCGCGAGGGTCTTGAGGTCGCAGCGGCCGCCCGGCGGGAGTTCGCCGCGAAGGAGCCGGTCCATGGCGGCCCGGATCGCTTCCTCGTTGTGGGTCCGGTCGGTGTCACTGATCCTGCCCATGCACTCCTCCAGTGGCGGTGGCCAGGGCCGCATCGATGGCGGCGACGACGTGGTCGGCCCGCTCGGCCTCGGCCGCCAGTCGCGACTTCTCGGTCTTCTGGGACCGGCCGATCTTGCTGATGAAGGCCCGGCTGCTGACTGCGGCCGATGCCCAGACGGGCCGGTGGCAGGGGTGATGGGTGGCCTGGGGGCACCGGGCGGAGTCACACATCCCGGCCAGAGGGCGGCTGCGGTCTTTGGCCTGGGCGAGTTTGAGGCAGAGAGCCTTGTCCGGGTCGATGAACCAGCAGTAGTTCGCGATGCCCAGGTGCAGGGTGCCGGCTCGCTGGGACAGCAGGTTGATCACTTCTTGGTCGCTGTGCTTGATCTGCGGGGCGGCCGCGTTCTGGAGGAGTTCGCTCTCCACGGATTTGAAGAAGCTCACGAGGTCACGGGCTCCGGGGCCGGCTGGCTGGCGGCCTTCCTGGAAGTCCCGGAACGCCTGCAGGGTCAGGGTGAGGTTGCGGCCCTGTTCTGACTCGCCGATCTCGGCAAGGAACTTGGCCTGCGCTCCGCCGGGCCGGTTCGCATAGCCCTCGGTAGTGACCACGGACAGGTGCTTGAGCTGGATCTTCGCGGCCAGCAGCCCGCCGGGACGATGGGCGATCTCGATGGCCAGGGTGCGTCTCAGGACTCGCAGGTTGAGCGGATCAGGCGGGATCGGAGCGAGGCCGAGACGATTTCCTTCTTCGCCGTTGACCCACTCCCGAAACCGTGCGTAACGGCCGTCACGGCCACCGAAGTTGAGGGTCTGGGGAAACAGGTGGGCCGCGTCGGGGCCGGCGAGATGCCGGGCGACTCCGGCCGCCTCGTATGCCTCGGCGGCAACGACCCATTCGTCCCAGACACCGCCGAGCTTCTGTCCCTTGATCAGCTTGCTTTTGAGGCGGTGCCGGACGCGGCCGGGCCCGATCTGCTGGGGCGGCTGCTGGCAGTTTTCGGGCAGCTCGCAAAGCTCGCTGTGCCGCATGCCGCTCAGCGCCGAAATGGCGATCATGCAGGCCGTGCGGACGACCCCGATCAGCGCCTTCACGTCCGCGGCGAACAGCGGCAGGGTCCAGGGAACCTGCCCATCGCCGTCCGCGCGGTCGATGACGGCGGCATGACGGCCCCAGAACGGGGCCACCCCGACCTGGGCGAGGGTCTGCTCTAGCAGGGGAAGGATGGGCTCCCAGCGGCCGCCGGGCTGAACCCAGTGACGGCGGGGATCCGAACCACCCGTTCCGCTCTCCCTGGCCAGGGACTTGAGGCTGACGTGGAACAGCGGGTCGGCCGGGTCCCACCCCTTGCCGATCTTGTATTCCAGTCCCTCCGGAGACGTCTGGACCAGAGGCTCTCCGGTCCTCGCGTGCTGCCGCAGCGTCTCGGCCACGACCTCTGCCCGCTCGGCCAACGGCATCGCCGGGACTCTGGGGGCGGCCCGGTGGCGTTCGGCCTCCTGCTGGAGGGCGATCACGTGCGGGCCGACCTTCTGGACCAGGAACAAGGCGGCTGCCAGCAGCGGCTGCTGGAGCTCGGCGCGGGCCGGCTGGGTCTTGTTCTCAGTGTTCCCCGCGGTCCGGATCACCGTCGTCGCGCGGGGGCGGAAGCCGTCCCGGTAGCGGTCGGCGCTGAACAGTTCGCCGTAGTAGGCAAGTTCGCGCGGGACGAGCTCGGCCATCATGCGGGTGTCGTCACTCGCGTCCCGCAGGACACTCCCGTCCCGGTCGTAGATCGTCGAGCGGTGCTGCAGGTAGCGGTCGCAGTGTTCCTGGGCCACCTCGCTCAAGGAGGTCACGCCCTGCTCGGTGAGCCAGTTCATCCAGCTGGTCAGCCACTCCAGCCGCTGCTGGCAGGTGATCAGGGTCTTGGGCAGGCGATAGGCGTTCGCAAGGACGCGGACCTGCTCGTGCTCCGGTGCCATCAGCGCCAGCAGGTACTCCTTCGCGACCGTCCACCACCGCGGGTTGCGGATCTTGGTGAAGTCCAGGGTCCGCCGGGAGGGGCTGAAGAACCGGGGAATCCCGTCGACCACGGTCAGGTCCCAGACGTTCTGGTCGAAAACCGGGCTGTGGCAGCCGAGCCGGACCGGGAGACGGATCACTTCGCAGACCACCGTGCCGGCGAACACCGACCCGCTGGGCCGGCCGGCCCATCCGGCTTCTTCAGCAAGAACGGTCACTGCGTCAACTCCTCTGGACGCAGGGGGAGTTCATGGTCGCTGTCGGCGACCTGGCCTGCGGCATCCCGCAGTGCCGCCTCGGTGAAGTACTTGGACTGCGGGCTGAGGAGGTCGTCCAGCCTCTGGGCATAGGGGCCGAAGTGCGCCATGAAGGCCGCGGCGGGGGTCTGCTGCCACTGGCGGGCGAAGAACGCCCTCAGCCGCATGAGGTTGGGCAGGTGACGTGGGGCGAACAGGGCCAAGGGGCAGAGCAGGCAGACCCAGGGCCTCGCCGGGCAGGCCTTGCCCACCGGCCCGTGCAGCCCCGACAGCTGATCGCCGCAGGCGGCCGCGAACACGTCGCGCTCGCCGCCGATGAGCTCTGCCAGGGCGGCGTCGTCGAGGCCGAGCCGGGCCGCCTCGGCAGGGAATCCTTCGAGGAAGGCGGCCAGATCGTCATCGTTCTTGATCACCAGCGGGTTCTGGCTGCGGCGGATCAGGTCGCCCTGCGCGGACTCGATGATCGCCTCGGTGGCCGCCTTCTGCGTCGGCGTCTGGTGGGCCACGTAGTGGGCGCCCTCGACCGCCGGGGTGTGGTTCGGGTCGATCCTCGCGCGAGAGGTGCTCTGCCAGATGCGCCGGTCCTTCGACGCCTCGAAGGTGGTGCGGATGCGCGGGCCGTGGATCAAGAACGGTTTGCCTTCGGCGTCGACCAGGCCGTTGCGTTCGTACCAATTCCACTCGTCGGGCTTCGGGAACCGGCCCGCCGACCACTTGTATGTGCCGGTCGGGTTGAACCGCAGCCAGAGGCGTCCCTTCAGCTCGGCAGGGGCGAACTCCCGCAGCACCGCGGAGTGTTCAAGCCACCGTGCCAGCAGGCGAACCGCCGAGCGTGACAGGGTCAGGCTCTCCTTGGCGGTGCGGCCCTTGATGTAGTCGACCAGGGCCGTCTTGTCTCCGGCCCAGTCGATGTCTCCCAGTCCAAGACCGGCAAGGCCGTCCGCGACGATGCCCGTGCGGGTGCCGAACAGGATGCGGTAGGCGAAGACGACGCCCGGCCCGGGGAAGAGTGCGGCCACCGCCTCGTTCCCGGCGCCGGGATAGACCTTCGTGAGCCGGCGGACCGCGGCGTACTGGCCGCGGACCCGCTGTGGCAGGGTGCCCTCCGGTCCGCGGTGCCGCAGCATCCACTGGACGTTCTGGCGGCTCCAGCCCCCGACCGTCACGTCCTGGCCCTGTTCGGCCTCCCGCAGGGCGGCCTTGAACGCCGTGTAGGCCGTGCCCGTGATCCCGTTGCAGACCGAGATCAGGTTCGCCCACTCCCGTTCGCTGTAGGGCACCAAGGGGTGCCGGTCTTCCGAGGGGCGGGCGTGAAAGTTGCGGCCGTCCACGAACCGGCGGACGTCCGCCGGGAACACCTGCTCCAGGTCGTCCAGTCGCCGCAGCAGGATGCGGACGGGCGTCTCGTGGCGTCCCTGCTTCAAGGCCAGTAGGGCCCTGGCCAGCACCGTCCGGGACAGGTTCTCGGCCGTCCCGTCGAAGCCGTGCTCGACCAGATCCCGCAAGAAGAACCGGATGCTGACCAGGTAGCCCCGCACCGAGTTCGCCGAGTCCAGATCGCCGTGCGGCTTCACCAGGTCCGCCAGAGCCCGCACCAGCTGGACCGACAGCTCGGGCAGCCGGTCGTCATTCAAGAAGCACTCGGCCCGTCGGCCGTCCATGAACACGCAGGACACCCCGAGCGGCTCGTCGATCACACTGGCCGGCATCAGACCAGCACCCCGGCGTCCTCGTCCTCGAACTCGGCGTCCGCCTCACGCTGTGCCGTCTCGTGGTCCAGCAGGCCCCAGCGGCGTCCGGTGTCCTCGTAGATCTCGCGGAAGATCCGCATCATGTCCAGGCGCCGGAGGTACTTTTCCGTGGTCAGCGACGAGGAGTGGCCGAGCAAATCACGCAGGACCAGCAGCGGCTCCGTCGTGATCAGGTAGTGGGCCAAGGCGTCATCCGCGTCCCCGCCGGCCGCCGACAGCCGCGCGGCCTGCTCGTAGTAGCCGGCCACCAGCCGTTCCATGGTGGCCATGGCCATCGTGTGGCGGCAGCGGTGCGGATGGACGTGCGGGAAGCGCGGCTCGTAGCGCTCAGCGATCCGGCGGCTGGTTCGCTCGAACACGCTCGACCAGGCAGTGAACGGGCCGCCGTCGGACCGGACGGCCAGCAGCATCGACCCGCCGTCCGGTGCCACCAGGCGCCGGCGCTGGGCCGGCTTCAGTGAACTCCACTTGACCCACTGGCCGTTGACCCGGCCGCCCTGGCCGTCCATCTCGGTCACGAACAGCGGCTCGCCCCACCGCCTCGGCGGCCGCCACGCAGACCTTTCGCAGGCCAGCATCCGCTCCAGGGAGAGGTAGGCGTGAACGCGGGCCAGCGCGGTGTAGCTCGCCCACGTCACCCGGAACTTGCTGCCCTTGGTGATCGACTCCGGGATGGGGAACGGGATCGGCATGAGCCTGGGGGCCACCGGCAGCAGCGGGACTTCGCAGGCCAGCAGGTAGGTGAACTCCTGCAGGCGAATACCCGAGGAGAGCACCAGGTCGACTACCGCGGAGTTGCGGGCCAGATGCCGACCGCGGAACCGCTGCGGGCTGTCGTCCTCGCTGCCGTCCGGCCGCAGCCCGGCCAGGCCGTTCACGAACATGGAGGCGAAGTCGTCCTCCAGGTACTTGATGGTCACATGGGCATGTGGGACCCGCCGCCTCGCCTGGTTCACCATGGTCTGGCGGACGGTCTCCGCGTAGATCACCACCGCCTGCTGGTAGGTGAAGGGCACCGACGTGGCGTATGACTCGGCCTCCGCCCACCGGTAGAACATGCCCAGCACGCTCATGTGCTGGTTCCAGGTCACCGCCCCGAGCCGCTGCTTGAGGTCTCCGCTGGAGCGGTCTACCGCGTACGTACTCAGCAGGGCCTTCAACCGGTCTCGGGTGTCGAAGATCTCCACCCCGTGCAGCTGGGCTGACACGAACCAGTCCCGCAGGATCCGCGCGTACGTACCCCATGACGAGGGCGCCGGGCAGTTCTCCGTCGGCCGCAGGCGAAGCCACTCGTTCGCGGCCCCGGTCGCCCGCAGCCCGCGCTCGTCCTCGAAGCGCAGGTCGTCATCGACGAGGAAGGCCATGCCCTCGGGAATCACCGGCTTCGCCGGCAGCCCCCAGGACTTCCAGCCCTCACTCGAGTAGAACGCCACCTCCATGCCACCGACCGTACGGACGGGACACAGCACAGAACACCCGACAAATGCGTTCGAGAAGACGCCCCCACCCGCCTTACGAGACACGGCAGTTAAGCGTGAACAACCCAGCTCAGGACCCGCAGCGCGTGCAGTTCCGGCAGTGACTCCTCCAGCGCCTCGCCGCTGACCCTGCCCTGTGAGGCGGCGAAGGCCGGCCAGCGCAGACCCTCGGCCGTCTCGCCCCCGAGGAGGACGTCCAGGCCGCCGCCGAGCGGGTCCGCGTCGACGAGCATCGTGCGCCGTCCGGCGCGGGCAGCCGTGACCGCGAGGGCGCAGGAGAGCGTCGAGGCCCCGGCCCCGCCGCGCCCTCCGATGACGCCGACGGTGAGCGCGGGCCGCCCCACGCCCTCGGTCACGTCGGCGATGCGGTCCACCAGCCACTGCTCGCCGTCCGGCAGGACCAGCACATGATCGGCGCCGATCTCGACCGCGCGCCGCCAGACCCCGGAATCGTCCTGATCCCGACCCACCAGCACGACTCCGTGCCGCCGCTTCGCCCCGCGCACCCGGTGCGCCGCGTCGTCCCCGACCAGGACGAGCGGGGCCGCGTCCCAGCCCTCTCCGCGCTCGGGACCACCGTGGTGCACCTCGGGCCTGGCCCCCGCGGCGGCACACAGCCGCAGCAGGTCATCGAGGAGTTCCACGTCCTCCGTCACGATCAGCGGTCCGCCCCGCCGCGCCTGGGACGGCGCCGCACCGCCCGGCGAACCGCCTTGCGCACCACCCCGTGAAATGACTCCGCCCATGATCTCCATCCCCCTGTCGCGCAAGCTCCTGTGAATGCCGTGCTCCGCATCGGCGGAGAACCGGCCGAGCAATCCGGCCATGAACTTCGCGAGCGGAACGAGCGGAATCAGCGTGCAGCGGCCCTGGAAATCTTGTGGATCTTGGTCAATAACTGTGGACAAGGCGAGAGCTGTGAATATCTCCGTCACCCGAACCAGTGACACGACGTCGACTTCGCGCCTGCTTCACGCCCACTTCCCGCAGGCTTCGCACCGGCTTCCCCGAGGACTTCCCGACCACTTCCCGCCGCCTCCCGACGACTTCCACAGCGCACCCAATCGGCTACGCACAGTGATGAATCATGGGCAGGGGTCGAAACCGCCGCGAGGACGGAAGGGAGATCCGGAAGGCCGGAAGATGATCAACGGAGGGCCCAAAAACCCATCCGGACATGCGACGACCCCCGCCGGGGGGGAGAGCGGGGGTCGTCCCCACGGTCCGACTCGGGGGGGGGAGGAGCCAGACCGGGTTAGCACGGTCGCGAACGATCCGTGACTTCCATGGTGTACCCGAGAGCCTTCTCAGGCAAACCCACGCGCCTCAGCTTACGCCGAATGGTGAGCGCCTATGCTCGGGCTCGTGGAAAACCACTCCTTGCCTCGCACCGCCGCCTTCTTTGACCTGGACAAGACGGTCATTGCGAAGTCGAGCACGCTCACCTTCAGCAAGTCGTTCTACCAGGGCGGCCTGATCAACCGCAGGGCTGTGCTGCGCACCGCGTACGCGCAGTTCGTCTTCCTGGCGGGCGGCGCCGACCACGACCAGATGGAACGCATGCGCGAGTACCTCTCCGCGCTCTGCCGGGGGTGGAACGTGCGCCAGGTCCAGGAGATCGTCGCCGAGACCCTGCACGATCTGATCGACCCGATCATCTACGACGAAGCCGCGTCCCTCATCGAGGAGCACCACACGGCGGGCCGCGACGTCGTCATCGTCTCCACCTCGGGCGCCGAGGTCGTCGAGCCGATCGGCGAACTCCTCGGCGCGGACCGGGTCGTGGCCACGCGCATGGTGGTCGGTGACGACGGCTGCTTCACGGGAGAGGTGGAGTACTACGCGTACGGCCCCACCAAAGCGGAGGCGATCAAGGAACTGGCCCGTACGGAGGGGTACGACCTCGACCGCTGCTACGCCTACAGCGACTCGGCGACCGACCTGCCGATGCTCCAGTCCGTCGGACACCCCTTCGCGGTCAACCCGGACCGGGCGCTGCGGCGCGAGGCCCTCGCGCGTGAATGGCCGATCCTCGACTTCCACCGCCCCGTGCCGCTCAAGCAGCGCCTGCCCGCCCCGCCCCGGCCGGCGCTGGTCGCGGCAGCCGCGGTGGGGGCGGCGGCGGCCACCGCGGGCCTCGTCTGGTTCGCCAGCCGCCGCCGCGCGACAACGGGCTGAGGGCCGGCCGACGCCGGACAGTCCGCCTCTCGGCCCGGTTCCGGCCTGCCCGATTCACCCGTGTTTGAAGGCAAAAGTAAAGAAGTGCGGCCAGGACTACCGCTCACCCCAGGACTGGGGTACAAAGGAGTCAACGGCCCGCGAGACCAAGGACATCCGAGAGGATTACCTTCTAACGCAACCACGGCCCCACGGACCGAAGCATGAACACCGGGCACCCACGCGACGTCGACCCGTCGATTACGGGCCAGCCGCACCAGGTGACGGGCGAAGTCCCCGACCTGATGGGCAACCTTCGAGGACGCTTGGTAACCCGGTGAACATGCCAGCGGCGGTACGGATATCCGTACCGCCGCAACCCTTTCCGGGACCCCTTTGCGTCCGCCCCGGCAGCCGTCCTACGCCGCTCCGCGCTGGAGGGCCTCGCAGACCGCGGTGGACTCCCTGACGCCCAGTTCAACCGCCCTGCCGCAGTGGGCGATCCAGGCCGCCATGCCGTCCGGCGTACCGGAGGCGTAGCCGTCGAGCGCCGCCACATAGGCCGCTCGGCCCAGCTCGGCGTGGCCCGCCTCGGCGGGGCAGACCGACTTCGGGTCGAGGCCGCTGCCGACGAGCACGATGCGCTCGGCGGCCCGCGCGACCAGGCCGTTGTGGGAGCCGAAGGGCCGCAGGGTGAGCAGCTCGCCGTGGACCACGGCGGCCATCACCAGGGCCGGCGCCGAACTGCCCGCGATGATCAGCTGCGACAGCCCCTCCAGGCGCCCCGCCACTTCGTCGGCGTCCGGCAGGGGAAGCTCGATCAGCGGCTCGTCGACGGTCTCCCCCGCCAGGCGCGGGCGACCCGCGGCCTCGGCGGAGTCCGCCGCGGCGACCAGGTGCAGCCGCGCCAGGACCCGCAGCGGCGACTGCCGCCAGATCGACAGCAGTTGGCCCGCTTCCGCCGTCAGTCGCAGGGCCCCTCCTACGGTGCGCTCCTCACCGTCGCCACTGAAGTCGCTGCGCCGACGCACTTCCTCAAGGGCCCACTCGGCCCCGGAGAGCGCGGCGGAGCCGCGGGCGCCGCGCAGGGCCGCCTCGGAGGTGATCTCGTTGCTGCGGCGCCGCATGATCCGGTGCCCGTAGACCCGGTCCACGGCCTTGCGCACGGAGTCCACGGAGTCGGCCACGCCGGGCAGGGTTCCCAGGGCCGCGATCGGATCGGGTGTCGTACTCATGAGTACGACACTACGTACTCCAGCCCCCTGCCCCACGAAGGAGTGGTCTTCTTCACGCGCGCCCACCACGCCCCGTGCGTAACCCACTACTCTTTGTGGTTATGAAAATCGCTTTCGTGGGCAAGGGCGGCAGCGGCAAGACGACGCTGTCCTCGCTCTTCATCCGCCACCTCGCCGCCACCGGCGCCCCCGTCATCGCGGTCGACGCCGACATCAACCAGCACTTGGGCCCGGCGCTCGGCCTCGACGAGGCGGACGCCGCGCGGCTGCCCGCCCTGGGGGCGCACCTCCCCCTGATCAAGGACTACCTGCGCGGTTCCAACCCGCGGATCGCCTCCGCCGACACGATGATCAAGACGACGCCCCCGGGTGAGGGCTCGCGGCTGCTGCGGGTGCGCGAGGACAATCCCGTGTACGACGCGTGCGCCCGGCCCCTGGAACTCGACGGCGCCACCGTGCGTTTGATGGTCACCGGGCCGTTCACCGAAGCCGACCTCGGTGTCGCCTGCTACCACTCCAAGACCGGAGCGGTGGAGCTGTGCCTGAACCACCTGGTCGACGGCCGCGACGAGTACGCGGTCGTGGACATGACCGCCGGCTCGGACTCCTTCGCCTCGGGCATGTTCACCCGCTTCGACATGACGTTCCTGGTCGCCGAGCCGACGAGGAAGGGGGTCTCCGTCTATCGCCAGTACAAGCAGTACGCACGCGACTTCGGCGTCGACCTCAAGGTCGTGGGCAACAAGGTGCAGGGCCAGGACGACGTCGACTACCTGCGCGAGCAGGTGGGCGACGACCTCCTGGCGACCGTCGGGCACTCGGACTGGGTGCGCGCCATGGAGAAGGGCCGCCCGCCCCACTTCGCGCAGCTGGAGGAGGCCAACCGCCTTTCCTTGCAGACACTTCAGGACACCGTCGACGCCTCGTACGGACGACGGGACTGGGAGCGCTACACCCGCCAGATGGTCCACTTCCACCTGAAGAACGCGCAGAGCTGGGGCGACGAACGCACGGGGGCCGACCTGGCGGCCCAGGTCGACCCCGGCTTCGTGTTGCGCGAGCAGATGGTCACCCCTGCCTGAGCGGGCCCCCGGGTGCTACGGCTTGACCGCCGGAGCGCCCGGGACGCCCTTCGGGGCCGGTGCGGGCCGGGCGGAGAGGAACGCCGTCCAGCCCTCCTTCGGGGCCTTGCCGACCCGCAGCTCGGTCAGCTTCGCGAGCACCTTCGGGTCCTGCGCGTCGAGCCAGTCCGCGAGCTGCCGGAAGGAGACGCAGCGCACCTGGGGCTTGGTGCACACCGCCTCGATGGTCTCCTCGATGGCGCGCATGTACGTGCCGCCGTTCCACGACTCGAAGTGGTTGCCGATGATCAGCGGCGCGCGGTTGCCCTTGTACGCCCGCTCGAAGCCCTCCAGCAGCCCGTCACGCATCTGGTCACCCCAGTACTCGTGCTTGGACGGGTCGCCCTGCGAGGTCGAACCGGACTGGTTGACCATGAAGTTGTAGTCCATGGTGAGCGTCTCGAAGTTGCGGCCGGGGACCGGGACGAGCTGCATCGACAGGTCCCAGAGGCCTTCCTTCTTCTTGGGCCACACCTGGTCGTTCACGCCGCTGGTGTCGTAGCGGAAGCCCAGTTGCCGCGCCGCCCGCATGAAGTTCTTCTGCCCTTCGAGGCAAGGGGTCCTGGCCCCGATCAGCTCCTTGTCGTAGTCGAAGGGCAGGGGCTGCGCCTTCCTCAGGCCCGTGTTCGTCTTCCAGGCCTTCACGAAGGACTTGGCCTGCTTGATCTCGCTCTTCCAGTCGGCCACCGACCACTCGCCGACACCCCTCCCCTTGCCGCAGAAGTGGCCGTTGAAGTGGGTGCCGATCTCGTTGCCCTCCAGCCACGCGCCACGGAGCTGCTCGACGGTGTTCCTGATTCCCTTGCGGTCGTTGAAGCCGATGTCCGAGCTGCCGGCCAGGTGCTGCGGCGGCTTGTAGAGCCTGCGCTTCTCCTCGGGGAGCATGTACACGCCGCTGAGGAAGTACGTCATCGTGGCGTTGTTCCGCTTGGCCACCTTGCGGAAGTGGGAGAACAGCTTCTGGCCGTCCTCGCCCGCGCCGTCCCAGGAGAAGACGACGAACTGCGGGGGCTTCTGGCCCGGCTTGAGGCGGGCCGGTCTCGGCAGGTTCGGCTGTTTGCCGGTGAAGGCGGTGGAGCCGTCCCCGATCAGGCGGACCGGGCTCTTGGGCGCCGGGGCCCCGGCCGCCTTCTTCGCGCCAGGGGCGCCTTCCTTGGTACCGGCACCGCTGCCGGTGTCGCCCCCCGCGCAGCCGGCCAGTGCTGACGCGCAGGCCACGAGGGCGGTGAGGCTCGCGGTGGTCCTCCAGGTGGCGGCCATCTTCCGCCCACCTCTTTCCGTGCAAGTCGGGACAGAACGGTCAGCAACTTCGCACGGGTGCCGAAATGAATTAGTACGACAAGCCGATAAAGATTCTTATTCACTCATCAGAGTGGTCGATTGCCCCATTTGCACCGATAGTCCATCCTGAACCTTTACTCTGCATTACTCTTCGTTTACTGAGAGTTGAGATATCCCGCCGCTGCAATGCCGTGACCCACGGCCGCGACCCGACCTCCGGAGGCATCCGGAGGACCCCCCTGTTCCGCGACCGCGCTGCCCCGGAGGAGACGGGAACATGTCTGCCTGCGTCCCCACTCGCACCACCGACTCGCCCACCCCTGACGGCCAGGGTCCCCACGCCCCACCGCACCGCAAGAAGTTCTGCGTCGCCGGCGCCGATGTCTCCGCGTCGATCGCCGTCTTCCTGATCGCCCTGCCGCTGTCCCTCGGCATCGCCCTCGCCACCGGAGCGCCCCTCCAGGCGGGCCTCGTCGCCGCCGCCGTCGGCGGCATCGTCGCCGGGCGGATCGGCGGGTCACCGCTCCAGGTCAGCGGCCCCGCCGCGGGGCTCACGGTCGTCACCGCCGACCTCATCCAGCGGTACGGCTGGCGGACCACCTGCGCCATCACCGTCCTCGCGGGCCTCGCGCAGCTGGGCCTCGGCTGCCTGCGTGTGGCCCGCAGCGCGCTCGCCGTCAGCCCCGCCGTGGTGCACGGCATGCTGGCCGGCATCGGCGTCACCATCGCCGTCGCCCAGCTGCACATCGTGCTCGGCGGCACCCCGCAGAGCGAAGTGCTCGCCAACCTCCAGGCGCTGCCCGCCCAGCTGGCCGACCTGCATCCGGCCGCGCTGTCGATCAGCCTGCTCACCCTCGCCGTCCTGATGCTCTGGCCCCGCATCCCGGGTCGCGCCGGACGCATCGCCCGTCTCGTGCCCGCCGCCCTGGTGTCGGTGGCCCTCGCGACCTGCGTGGCCTCGGCGGCCGGGCTGCGGCTCGACCGGGTCGAGCTGCCTTCCTGGCGCAGTCACGCACTGGCCGGGCTCCCCGAAGGCCCCGCGCTCGGGCTCGTCGCCGCCGTGCTCACCATCACGCTGGTGTGCAGCGTGCAGTCGCTGCTCGGCGCCGTGGCCGTCGACAAGCTCGTCTCCAAGCAGCCCGAGCTGCACGCCGGCGTGCGCCGCTCCGACCTCAACCGCGAACTGCTCGGCCAGGGCAGCGCGAACATCGTGTCCGGCGCGCTCGGCGGCCTGCCCGTCGCCGGGGTCGCCGTGCGCACCGTGGCCAATGTGCGCGCGGGCGCCGTCAGCAGGAACTCCACGATGCTGCACGGCGTTTGGGTAGTAGTGGCCGCACTGCTCCTGGTCCCCGCCCTGGAGCTGATCCCGCTCGCGGCCCTCGCCGCACTCGTCATGGCCGTCGGCATCCAGATGGTCAGCCTGAACCACATCCGCACCATCACCCGCCACCGCGAGATCCTCGTCTACGCCGTGACCACCGTCGGCGTCGTCTTCCTCAACGTCCTCCAGGGCGTCGCCATCGGCATCGCCGTCGCCGTGGCCGTCTCCCTGCACCGGCTCGCCCGCACCCGGATCACCCACGAGATGCGGGACGGCGTCCACCACGTCCGCGCCCGGGGCCAGTTGACGTTCCTCGCGGTGCCACGGCTCAGCAGGACGCTGCACCTCGTGCCCCACGGCGAGGACGTCGTCGTGGAGCTGGACGGCTCCTTCATGGACCATGCCGCGTACGAGACGCTCCAGTGCTGGCAGGACGAGCACACCGCCCACGGCTCCCGCGTCGAGATCACCGGCCGCGCCGGGACCCGCATCGCCGAGCCCGCCAGCGCCTCGCACTCCTGCTGCCGGCCGTGGACGCCCTGGCGCAACCACCACTGCGACCGGCCGCAGGAGGAGCAGGAGACGGGCCGCCCCAGCAACTACCAACTGGCTAGTGGCATCAGCGCGTTCCAGCGGAACACGGCACCTCATGTGCGTGAGGAGCTGGCCAGGCTCGCACGCGAGGGACAGCAGCCCGCGCAGCTCTTCCTGACCTGCGCGGACTCCCGGGTCGTCACATCGATGATCACCTCCAGTGGTCCCGGCGACCTGTTCGTCGTACGCAACGTGGGCAACCTCGTGCCGCTGCCGGGCGCGGAGAGCGGGGACGACTCGGTGGGCGCCGCGATCGAGTACGCGGTCGAGGTGCTCGAGGTCCGGTCCATCACCGTGTGCGGGCACTCCGGGTGCGGTGCCATGCAGGCGCTGCTCAACACCCCGCCCGGTGGTGCCCAGACGCCGCTCCGGCGATGGCTGCGGCACGGCCTGCCGAGCCTGGAGCGGATGGGCGCACAGGACAGGGCGTGGGCGCGGCTGTCGGGGCGGGCACCCGCCGACGCGGTCGAGCAGCTCTGTCTCACCAATGTCGTCCAGCAGTTGGAGCACCTGAAGGCGCACGAGTCGGTGGCGCGCCGCCTCGCCGCGGGCGACCTCGAACTGCACGGCATGTACTTCCATGTCGGGGAGGCGCAGTCGTATCTGCTCACGGAGGGCAGCGACACCGAGCATCGGCCCGACGAGGTGTTCGACCAGGTGGTGCCCGCCGCGCTGGTCGAGGGCCGGGAGACGGAGGCCTCCGAGACCCCGCAGGAGACCGGCCTGTCAGGTAAGGTCTAAACCAATTTTCGGCAGGCCCTTGTCACCACGGGATGTCTCTGATGAGCTGTGGCTTCGGACACAACGGTCGCCCCCGGCAAAGCAGTGCAAGGGAGATGTCGTGAGCAACGAAAGCCTGGCCAACCTCTTGAAGGAGGAGCGTCGCTTCGCTCCGCCGGCGGAGTTGGCGGCCGCCGCCAACGTCACCGCGGCGGCGTACGAACAGGCCAAGGCTGACCGGCTCGGCTTCTGGGCCGAGCAGGCCCGTCGGCTGACCTGGGCCACGGAACCGACCGAGACGCTCGACTGGTCGAATCCGCCGTTCGCCAAGTGGTTCGCCGACGGGAAACTCAACGTGGCGTACAACTGCGTCGACCGCCACGTCGAGGCGGGCCACGGCGACCGTGTCGCGATCCACTTCGAGGGTGAGCCCGGCGACAGCCGGGCCATCACCTACGCCGAGCTCAAGGACGAGGTCAGCCGCGCGGCCAATGCCCTGATCGAGCTCGGGATCCAGAAGGGCGACCGCGTCGCCGTGTATCTGCCGATGATCCCCGAGGCGGTCGTCGCGATGCTGGCCTGCGCCCGCATCGGTGCCACGCATTCGGTGGTCTTCGGCGGCTTCTCGGCGGACGCCATCGCCGCCCGCATCAAGGACGCCGACGCGAAGGTCGTCATCACGGCCGACGGCGGCTACCGCAGGGGCAAGCCCTCCGCGCTGAAGCCCGCCGTGGACGAGGCCGTGGGCCGCGTGGAGGGGGTCCGCAAGGTCCTGGTCGTCCGGCGCACCCGGCAGGACGTGGCCTGGACCGAGGGCCGCGACGTGTGGTGGCACGAGATCACGGCGAAGCAGTCCGCGGAGCACACCCCCGAGGCCTTCGACGCCGAGCACCCGCTCTTCATCCTCTACACCTCGGGCACCACGGGTAAGCCGAAGGGCATCCTGCACACCTCCGGCGGGTACCTCACCCAGACGGCGTACACCCACCACGCCGTCTTCGACCTCAAGCCGGAGACCGACGTCTACTGGTGCACGGCCGACGTCGGCTGGGTCACCGGCCACTCGTACATCACGTACGGCCCGCTGGCGAACGGCGCGACGCAGGTGATGTATGAGGGCACCCCCGACACTCCCCACCAGGGCCGCTTCTGGGAGATCGTCCAGAAGTACGGGGTCACGATCCTCTACACCGCGCCCACGGCGATCCGCACGTTCATGAAGTGGGGCGACGACATCCCCGCGAAGTTCGACCTCAGCAGCCTGCGGGTCCTCGGTTCGGTCGGCGAGCCGATCAACCCCGAGGCCTGGATGTGGTACCGGAAGAACATCGGCGGCGACAAGTGCCCCATCGTGGACACCTGGTGGCAGACCGAGACCGGCGCGATGATGATCTCGCCGCTGCCCGGTGTGACCGAGACGAAGCCCGGCTCCGCCCAGCGCGCGCTGCCCGGCATCTCGGCCACCGTGGTGGACGACGAGGCGAACGAAGTGCCGGACGGCGGCGGTGGCTATCTCGTCCTGACCGAGCCGTGGCCGTCGATGCTGCGCACCATCTGGGGCGACGACCAGCGGTTCCTCGACACGTACTGGTCGCGCTTCGAGGGCCGGTACTTCGCCGGTGACGGCGCGAAGAAGGACGAGGACGGCGACATCTGGCTGCTCGGCCGCGTGGACGACGTGATGCTCGTGTCCGGGCACAACATCTCCACCACCGAGGTCGAGTCCGCGCTCGTCTCGCACCCCTCGGTCGCCGAGGCGGCGGTCGTGGGCGCGGCCGACGAGACGACCGGCCAGGCCATCGTCGCCTTCGTGATCCTGCGCGGCACGGCGGACGCCGAGGACGAGAACCTGGTGGCGGATCTGCGCAACCACGTGGGCGCCACGCTCGGCCCGATCGCCAAGCCGAAGCGGATCCTGCCGGTGGCGGAGCTACCGAAGACGCGTTCGGGCAAGATCATGCGCCGCCTGCTGCGGGACGTCGCGGAGAACCGCGAGCTGGGTGACGTCACCACGCTCACGGACTCCTCCGTCATGGAGCTGATCCAGACCCGGCTCCCGGCCGCGCCGAGCGAGGACTGAGGCCGAGCGGGGACTGAGGCCGAGCGGGGACTGACGCACGCACCCGAGGAGGGCATCCGGCGGACGCGCCGGGTGCCCTCCTCACACGTACAGTGAAGATCACCGGATGCGTCCGCGCGTACGTTAGGTAGGCTAAAGAAGCGCGTCAACGTCGCGACAAGAAGTATGCCTCGTCGGCGCGACATCGTGAAGAGAAGTACCTAGGTGCGCCGGGAAGTCTGGTCGGCATGTGCTCTGCCCTGCCCGCCAACCGGAGGTCGACCCACGTGACCGCGCCCGTCCCCCCGCCCCGCCGCAAGGTTCTCGGCCGGCTCTCGCTGCCCGAACGGAATTTCGTCGCCGATGCCCTGCGGGCCGAGACGGTCGGCGGAGTGCTGCTGCTCGTCGCCGCCGTCACCGCGTTGATCTGGGCGAACACGGCCGGAGACGCGTACGAGTCGGTGCGCGGCTTCCACCTCGGGCCCGCCTCGCTGGGCCTCCACCTCTCCCTCCAGCACTGGGCGGCCGACGGGCTGCTCGCGGTCTTCTTCTTCGTGGCGGGCATCGAACTCAAGCGCGAGCTGGTCGCCGGTGACCTGCGCGACCCCAGGGCCGCCGCGCTGCCCGTCGTCGCGGCGCTCTGCGGCATGGCCGCGCCCGCGCTCGTCTACGTCCTGACCAACACCCTCGGCGGCGGGTCGATGGACGGCTGGGCCGTGCCGACCGCCACCGACATCGCCTTCGCGCTCGCGGTCCTCGCCGTCATAGGCACGTCGTTGCCGTCCGCGCTACGGGCCTTCCTGCTCACCCTCGCGGTCGTCGACGACCTCTTCGCGATCCTGATCATCGCCGTCTTCTTCACCAGCGACCTCAACTTTCCCGCGCTCGGCGGCGCCGTCCTCGGCCTCGTCGTCTTCTGGCTGCTGCTCAGGAAGCGGGTGCGCGGCTGGTACATCTATGTGCCGCTGGCGCTCGCCATCTGGGGCCTGATGTACAACAGCGGCGTCCACGCCACCATCGCGGGCGTGGCCATGGGCCTGATGCTGCGCTGCCACAAGGAGGACGAGAGCGAGCGGCACTCCCCCGGCGAGCACATCGAACATCTCGTACGCCCGCTCTCCGCAGGCCTGGCCGTGCCACTGTTCGCCCTGTTCAGCGCGGGTGTCTCCGTCTCGGGCGGCGCGCTCGGCGACGTCTTCACCAAGCCGGAGACGCTCGGTGTCGTCCTCGGTCTCGTGGTCGGCAAGGCGGTCGGCATCTTCGGCGGCACCTGGCTCGCGGCCCGCTTCACCAAGGCGGAGCTCAACGACGACCTGGCCTGGCCCGATGTGTTCGCGGTCGCCTCGCTGGCCGGCATCGGCTTCACGGTGTCGCTGCTGATCGGCGAACTCGCCTTCACCGAGGACCCCCTGCTCACCGACGAGGTCAAGGCCGCCGTCCTGACCGGCTCGCTCACGGCGGCCGTACTGTCGGGAATCCTGCTGAAGCTGCGGAACGCCAAGTACCGCAAGCTGTGGGAGGAAGAGGAGCGCGACGAGGACCTCAGCGGCGTACCGGACATCTACGAGCTGGAGGACCCGGAGTACCACCGCCGAATGGCCGCCATCTACGAGAAGAAGGCCGCGGAACACCGCAGGCTTGCCGAAGTGGCGGGTGGGGAACGCAAGGATGGCAACGGTCCGGCATGATCTGAGCAGACATATCTGAGAACTCTGAGCAGATATGCCTCAGAAGAGATCAGAAGAGAAAAACCAGCCAGAGAACAAGGGGAGAACGCGATGAGCTCACCCGACGGTCACGTCGGCGCCGAGCGCAGCCTCGGCCAGCTGGTCGCCACGGCGACCGGCGAGATGTCCGCGCTGGTGCACGACGAGATCGCGCTGGCCAAGGCCCAGCTGCGACAGGACGTCAAGCGCGGCGCGATCGGCGGTGGCGCGTTCGCCGCGGCCGGCACGGTCCTCATCTTCTCGCTGCCGATGCTGAGCTTCGCCCTCGCGTACGGCATCCGTACCTGGAGCGGCTGGAACCTCGCGGTCTGCTTCCTGCTGTCCTTCGCCGCCAATGTGCTGGTGGCCGGGGCGCTCGCGCTGATCGGCGTCGTCTTCGCCAAGAAGGCCAAGAAGGGCAAGGGTCCGCAGAAGGTCGCCGCTTCGGCCAAGGAGACGGCAGCCGTACTGGGGAACGTCAAACCGCATCCCCGTGCGGTGAGCCCGGCCGCCACCGTGGACGTCCGAGTCGGTGAGACGGGGGCCACTGTGGCACGCTCGTCCTCATGACGGACCCCGCCCATCACGACGACGCCCCCCAGGACCACACCCGAGCCGGTGCCGCGCAGTACGGCCCCACGCTCGGCGCCACCGCCCATTCGGCGCAGCCGGCCTCGGCCGTACGCATCGAGGGGCCCTGGACCCACCGGGACGTGGCCGCCAACGGCGCGCGGTTCCACATCGCCGAAATGGGTGACGGGCCGCTGGTGCTGCTCCTGCACGGCTTCCCCCAGTTCTGGTGGACGTGGCGGCACCAGATGGTGGCGCTCGCCGACGCGGGCTTCCGGGCCGTCGCGATGGACCTGCGGGGCGTGGGCGGCAGCGACCGGACCCCGCGCGGCTACGACCCGGCGAACCTCGCGCTCGACATCACCGGCGTCGTCCGCTCGCTCGGTGAGCCGGACGCCGCCCTCGTCGGGCACGACCTCGGCGGATACCTCGCGTGGACGGCGGCCGTGATGCGCCCCAAGCTGGTGCGCCGCCTCGCGGTCTCCTCGATGCCGCATCCGCGCCGCTGGCGCTCGGCGATGCTCTCCGACAGGAAGCAGACCGCCGCGGGGTCCTATGTGTGGGGCTTCCAGCGGCCGTGGCTGCCGGAGCGTCAACTGGTCGCCGACGACGGCGCCCTGGTGGGGCGTCTGGTCCGGGACTGGTCGGGCCCGCGCCTGCCGGAGGACGAGGCGGTGGAGACGTATCAGCGCGCCATGTGCATCCCGTCGACGGCGCACTGTTCGATCGAGCCGTACCGCTGGATGGTGCGGTCGATGGCGCGGCCCGACGGCATCCAGTTCAACCGCCGCATGAAGCGGCCGGTGCGCGTGCCGACGCTGCATCTGCACGGTTCGCTCGATCCGGTGATGCGTACGAGGAGCGCGGCGGGGTCCGGCGAGTACGTGGAAGCGCCGTACCGCTGGCGGCTGTTCGACGGGCTCGGCCACTTTCCGCACGAGGAGGACCCGGTGGCGTTCTCCACGGAGCTGGTGAACTGGCTGAAGGACCCCGAGCCCGACCGCTGACCGTCCGTGGGGCCGGACCGCCCTTGCATGCGAACATCTGTCCTACGAACGCCAATTGCCCGGCGCATAGGCCAATTGGGTTCCCGGTACGCGATTACCGACCATGAGGCCCGGGCAAACGTCGGGGTATGGGCTGGACGCACGACTACAGTGACGTAGCACGCAATCGCCGCTCGGCCACAGCGCTGAACAGCCGCGAGAGGGGCGGGCCGCAGGACCGGGGTCGTCACGGCCCCCCGCAAGCCATGGGCATTCCCCGCATTCTCCGCCGCAGGGCCCGCTGGGTCACCGCGCGGCTCCGGCATACGCGCGACTGATCCCGGTGATCCCGGCCCGTGCCCCACAGCTCCCCCGGAGCCGTGGGGCACGGCTTCCTACAGCGCGCAGCCCTGGCTGTCGACCTCTTGGTTGGCGGTGCGGCCGCGCTCGATGTCCTCGCGCACCTCGTCCACCGTCAGGGCGTAACCCGTGTCCGGGTCGTCGAGGGACTTGGCGAAGACCACGCCGTAGACCTTGCCGTCGGGTGTGAGCAGCGGGCCGCCGGAGTTGCCCTGGCGGACCGTCGCGTAGAGCGAGTAGACGTCGCGGCGCACGGTGCCCCGGTGATAGATGTCCGGTCCCTTGGCCGAGATGCGGCCGCGCACGCGCGCGGGGCGCACGTCATAGGGGCCGTCCTCGGGGAAGCCCGCGACGATGGCGCTGTCGCCGCTGGCCGGGTCCTTGGACGTGAACCGGAGCGGCGGCGCCTTCAGCGTGGGCACGTCCAGTACGGCGATGTCCCGCTCCCAGTCGTAGAGGACGACCTTCGCGTCGTACACCTGGGTCTGATCGCCTATCTGGACGGTCGGCTCGTCCACGCCGCCCACCACGTGCGCGTTCGTCATCACGCGGCGGTCGGCGAAGACGAAGCCGGTGCCTTCGAGGACCTTGCCGCAGCCACGGGCCTCACCGCGCACCTTCACGATGGAGCGCTTCGCGGTCGTGGCCACCTTGCTCTTGGCGAGCTTCGGGTCGGGCGGCTGGACCTCCGTGATCGGCTCGTTCGAGAACGGGCTGAAGACCTGCGGGAAGCCGTTCTGCGCGAGGACCGAGGAGAAGTCGTTGAACCACGTGTCCGCCTGGTTCGGCAGCGCGCGGGAGACGCCGAGGAGCACCTTGGAGTTGCGCACCTCCTTGCCGACCGTCGGCAGCGTCGTGCCCACGAGGAGGGAACCGATCATCCAGGCGACGAGGAGCATCGCCACCACGTTCACCAGCGCGCCGCCCGTGGCGTCCAGGGCGCGGGCGGGCTGCCAGGTGATGTATCTGCGCAGTTTGTTGCCGAGGTGGGTGGTGAAGGCCTGGCCGATCGAGGCGCAGACGATCACGATGACGACGGCGGCCACCGCCGCGGTCGTACTCACCTCCGCCGCGTCGTCGTCCGTCAGGGCGTCCCAGATGACCGGCAGCAGGTAGACGGCGACGAGGCCGCCGCCGAGGAACCCGATCACCGAGAGGATGCCGACCACGAAGCCCTGGCGATAGCCGACGATCGCGAACCAGACCGCGGCGAGCAGCAACAGGACGTCCAGCACGTTCACCGATTCAATCCTCGCCTCGCATCGCGGTCGCCACGTCGTCGTGCAACCTTGTCATGCGCGCCAGTCGAGCGGGACCTGCTTATTGCGGTCCCAGGGGCGCTCCCAGCCCGCGAAGTGCAGAATCCTATCGATCACTCCGGCGGTGAAACCCCAGACCAGAGCGGACTCGACGAGGAACGCGGGGCCGCGGTGGCCGCTCGGGTGGATCGCGGTGACGCGGTTCGCCGGGTCCGTGAGATCGGCCACGGGCACCGTGAAGACGCGGGCTGTCTCGTTCGGGTCGACGACGCCGACCGGGCTCGGTTCGCGCCACCAGCCGAGCACGGGCGTCACCACGAAATCGCTCACGGGGATGAACAGGCGCGGCAGTACGGCGAAGAGCTGGACGCCCCGGGGGTCGAGGCCCGTCTCCTCTTCGGCCTCGCGCAGGGCGGCGCGCAGGGGGCCGTCGGCGCGCGGGTCGCCGTCCTCGGGGTCGAGGGAGCCGCCGGGGAAGGAGGGCTGCCCTGCGTGGGAGCGGAGGGAGCCGGCACGCTCCATCAGGAGCAACTCGGGGCCCCGCTCGCCCTCTCCGAAGAGGACGAGGACGGCGGACTGGCGGCCGGCGCCGCTCTCCGGGGGCAGGAAGCGGCTCAGCTGGAGTGGCTGGACGGTCCGGGCGGCGCGGGCGACGGGGGCCAGCCAGGAGGGCAGGGAATCGGTGCTGAGGAGGCCGTGGGGGCCCTCGCCATTGCCGCTGCCACTGCTGTTGCCGTTGCCGTTGCCGTTGCCGTCACCATTGCAGTCGCCGACGCCGTGGCCGTTGCTGCCGGCACTGCGGTCGCCCCTGCCCGCCGTCTGGAAAACCCTGTCGCTGTCCGTGGCGTTCGTCGTCTCGCTCGCGTGCGTCATCGACACCCCCGTCCCTTTCTCCCCAACGGTCCTGGCCCCCGGGTTCGTTCCGCCCCGCCGCTCATTCACCCTGCGGCCAGCGGAGGCGCGGGCTTTCCGGGGTAGTCCGCCGGGGGCTTGAGCCGCTGTCCCGGGAAGCCGCCCATCTCGTACTTCAAAAGCTTCTTCGCCTTCTCCGGGTCGGTCTCGCCCTCTCCGTACGACGGACAGAGCGGGGCGATCGGGCAGGCGCCGCAGGCGGGCTTGCGGGAGTGGCAGATGCGGCGGCCGTGGAAGATGACGCGGTGCGAGAGCATCGTCCACTCGCTCTTGGGGAAGAGCGCGGCCACGGCGGCCTCGACCTTCTCCGGGTCCGTCTCCTCGGTCCACTTCCAACGGCGTACGAGCCGGCCGAAGTGGGTGTCCACGGTGAGGCCGGGGACGCCGAACGCGTTGCCCAGGACGACGAACGCGGTCTTGCGGCCCACGCCGGGCAGCTTGACGAGGTCGTCGAGGCGTCCCGGCACGTCGCCCCCGAAGTCGTCCCGCAGGGCCTTCGCGAGACCCATGATCGACTTCGTCTTGGCGCGGAAGAACCCGGTGGGCCTGATCAGTTCCTCGACCTCCTCGGGGACGGCGGCGGCCAGGTCCTCCGGGGTCGGGTACTTGGCGAACAGGCGCGGCGTCGTCTGGTTCACGCGCAGGTCGGTGGTCTGCGCGGAGAGGACCGTGGCGACCAGCAGCTCGAAGGGGTTCTCGAAGTCCAGCTCGGGGTGGGCGTACGAATACACCTCGGCGAGCTCGCGGTTGATCCGCCGGGCACGGCGGACGAGGGCGGTGCGGGACTCGGGCGCGGCCTTCCTGGCAGCCTTCTTGGCGGGAGCCTCGGCAGCCGCCTCGTCAGCCGTCTTGGCGGCCTTCTTCGGAGGCGCGGCTTTCTTGGCGGGCGCGGCCTTCCTCGCGGGCGCGGCCTCCTGCACGGAGGCGGTCTCCTCGGCGGAGGCGGTCTCCTGCGCGGAGACGGCCTCGGCCGGCGTCTTCTTCGTCACTGGGGTGCCTTCTTCGGGGAGGTCGATCGCCGCGCGGGCGCCGTTCTCTTCTCGGGGGACGGCGGGGTCGGTGGGGTCGGTTGTCTCGTCTCTCTCGTCGCCCCTACCCCCGTCGGCGCCGATCTTGCGCCCTTCGCCGACAGCGGTGTGTCCATCGAACGCACTACATGCGCCCGAATTGTCGGATTGTCCGACCCTCCGGATGCCTGTTCGCCCACAGCGGAATCACGGGGGGCTGTCACCATCTCAGCCCCCTCGGCCTGTGTTCTCACCGGCTTTTTGGACACCCGGCCAGCCTAGAGGCCCCCACTGACATCCGTCCCTGACCCCGGGGATCGGCCCCCAATTGGCCCCCTCCCACACAGCACGCCACGCCGGTGCGGCAGACTTGTGACTGATCACACTGTTTGGACCGTCCGGCAAGATGGGGAACACGGTCCCCTGATGCAGGTCGACAAGGAGAGAACTCGTGGACGACGTTCTGCGGCGCGCCCCGCTCTTCGCGGCGCTCGATGACGAGCAGGCCGCGGAGCTCCGCGCCTCCATGAGTGAGGTGACGCTCGCGCGCGGGGATGCGCTTTTCCATGAGGGCGACCCCGGAGACCGCCTGTACGTGGTCACCGAGGGCAAGGTGAAGCTCCACCGCACCTCGCCCGACGGCCGGGAGAACATGCTCGCGGTGCTCGGCCCCGGTGAGCTGATCGGTGAGCTCTCGCTCTTCGACCCGGGCCCGCGGACGGCCACGGCCTCCGCCCTCACCGAGGTGAAGCTGCTCGGCCTCGGCCACGGCGACCTCCAGCCTTGGCTGAACGCCCGGCCCGAGGTGGCAGCCGCGCTGCTGCGCGCCGTCGCCCGGCGCCTTCGCAAGACCAACGACCAAATGTCCGACCTGGTCTTCTCCGACGTGCCGGGCCGCGTGGCCCGTGCGCTGCTCGACCTGTCGCGCCGCTTCGGCGTGCAGTCCGAGGAGGGCATCCACGTCGTGCACGACCTCACGCAGGAAGAGCTCGCCCAGCTGGTCGGCGCCTCCCGCGAGACGGTCAACAAGGCCCTGGCGGACTTCGCGGGCCGCGGCTGGCTGCGCCTGGAGGCACGCGCGGTGATCCTGCTGGACGTCGAGCGCCTCGCCAAGCGGTCGCGCTGACCGCGACCCCGAAGCCGAGTCGGTACGTCGATGGGCCCCGCCTCTTCGGAGGCGGGGCCCATGCACGTTCTGAGCGGCCGGGGCGCCCTGTCCGGAGCCGCCCGCCGGCCCCCCCGCTCAGATCAGACCGTGCTCCCGCAGGTAGTCCAGCTGGGCGCGGACGGACAGCTCCGCGGCCGGCCACAAGGAGCGGTCCACGTCCGCGTACACGTGTGCGACGACAGCCGCGGCCTCCGTGCAGCCGTTCTCCACGGCCGTCTCCACCTGGGCCAGACGGCTGGCCCGGTGGGCCAGGTAGAACTCGACGGCGCCCTGGGCGTCCTCCAGGACGGGCCCATGACCCGGCAGGACCGTGTGCACGCCGTCGTCGACCGCCAGGGAGCGCAGGCGGCGCAGGGAGTCGAGATAGTCGCCCAGGCGGCCGTCGGGGTGCGCCACGACCGTCGTACCGCGGCCGAGGATCGTGTCGCCCGTCAGGACCGCCCGGTCGGCGGGCAGATGGAAGCAGAGCGAGTCCGCGGTGTGGCCCGGGGTCGCCACCACGCGCATCTCGAGGCCGCCCGTGATGATCACGTCCCCGGCCGCGAGGCCCTCCTCGCCCAGCCGCAGGGCGGGGTCGAGGGCGCGTACGTGAGACCGGGTCAGCTCGGCGAAGCGGGCGGCGCCCTCCGCGTGGTCGGGGTGGCCGTGGGTCAGGAGGGTCAGGGCCACGCGCTTGCCCATCTTCGCGGCCGTCTCGACGACGCGGCTCAGATGGGCGTCGTCGAGCGGCCCGGGGTCGACGACCACCGCGAGGGACGAGTCCGGCTCCGACACGATCCAGGTGTTGGTGCCGTCCAGCGTCATGGCGGAGGGGTTCGGCGCGAGGACGTTGACCGCACGGGCGGTGGCGGGACCGCTGAGGACTCCGCCCCGGGGCTGTCCCGGGAGGGCGGCGGCTTCTGTCATGCGGGGGTGACTCCCGTCGGGGTCGGGGGGTGCGGGGACCGGGTGGGCCGGGGGTGCGGGGGACGCGTGGCAAAGGGTGCGCGGGGGCGGCCCGGGGTCACCGCGCGCCGTCCGGGGCGATCCGCTTGGTGAACTCGCCGTGGCCCGGCCAGGACAGGACCAGCTCGCCGTCCTCCAGGCGCGCCTGAGCGAGCACCGGAGTCATGTCCTGGGCCCCGGCCGCACCGAGCGCCTCGGAAGGCGTCCCGTACGCGCTCAGGGCCCGTAGCGTCGTGATGGTCGGCGGCATCATCAGCAGTTCGCCCATGTCGTAGCGGCCGGCCGCCTCCACCGGGCGGATCCACACGGTCCGGTCCGCCTCGGTAGAGGCGTTGCGCGTACGCTGCCCCGCCGGCAGGGCGGCCACGAAGAAGAACGTGTCGTAGCGCTTGGGTTCGAACTCCGGGGTGATCCAGCGCGCCCAGGCCGCGAGCAGGTCGCTCCGCAGGAACAGCCCCCTGCGGTCCAGGAAGTCCGCGAAGGAGAGATCGCGGGCCACCAGGGCCTCGCGATCCGCCTCCCAGTCCTCGCCCGTGGTGTCGCCCACGACGGTCTCCGGGGTGGGCCCGGCGAGCAGCACGCCCGCTTCCTCGTACGTCTCGCGGACCGCCGCGCAGACGATCGCCTGGGCGGCGGCCTCGTCGTCGACGCCGAGCCGGGCGGCCCACCACGCGCGCGTGGGGCCCGCCCAGCGCACCAGGTGGTCGTCGTCGCGCGGGTCGACGCCACCGCCCGGATACGCGTACGCGCCTCCGGCGAAGGCCATGGAGGCGCGTCTGCGCAGCATGTGTACTTCCGGGCCGCTGTCACCGTCCCTGAGCAGCATGACGGTGGCGGCGCGGCGCGGGGTCGCCGGAGTCAGCTCGCCGCTCGCGAGGGCGCGGATGCGGTCGGGCCACTCCGGGGGATACCACTGCCCATTTGCCATGGGCGGAGGCTATCCCTTGGCGGGCTGATGTTCGAGAGGCGACCATCGGGCGCCCTGTGGCGCCCGAGCCGGGCTCACGCCTCGGTCAGCTCCACCTGGAACTCGACCTCGACCGGCGCGTCCAGCGGCAGCACGGCGACACCCACGGCGCTGCGGGCGTGCACGCCCTTGTCGCCGAGCACCTCGCCGAGGAGCTCGCTCGCGCCGTTGATCACACCGGGCTGCCCCGTGAAGTCCTGGGCGGAGGCCACGAAGCCGACGACCTTCACGACGCGCGCGATGCGGTCGAGGTCACCGGCGACCGACTTCACCGCGGCCAGGCCGTTCAGCGCGCAGGTGCGGGCCAGGTCCTTGGCCTCCTCCGGGGTGACCTCGGCGCCGACCTTCCCGGTCACGGCGAGCTTGCCGTCCACCATCGGGAGCTGCCCGGCGGTGTAGACGTACACGCCGGACTGCACGGCCGGCTGGTACGAGGCCAGCGGCGGCACGACGGCGGGCAGCGTCAGGCCGAGCTCGGCGAGGCGCGCCTCGACAGCCCCGCTCATGCCTGCTTCTCGCGCTTCAGGTAGGCCACCAGCTGCTCGGGGTTGTTCGGTCCGGGCACGACCTGGACCAGCTCCCAGCCGTCCTCGCCCCAGGTGTCCAGAATCTGCTTCGTGGCGTGGACGAGCAGAGGCACGGTTGCGTATTCCCACTTGGTCATGTGGCCGACTGTAGTCGGTGCCCGGGGGTGCTCCGGTCAGGCGTCGGGATGCGCCCGGGCCGGGCATCGGGGAAGGCTCGGGGCGGGGGTCAGGGATCGCTCGGGGTCGGGTTCAGGGAACGCTCAGGGTGGGCTCCTGCGTAGGCCGGGCGGCGACTGGTTAGGCTCACAAGTGTGAGCAGGCTCCAGGTCGTCAGTGGCAAGGGCGGTACCGGCAAGACCACGGTGGCCGCGGCCCTCGCGCTCGCCCTCGCGACGGAGGGGAAACGCACCCTCCTCGTCGAGGTCGAGGGCAGACAGGGCATCGCGCAGCTCTTCGAGACGGAGACGCTGCCTTATGAGGAGCGGAAGATCGCCGTCGCTCCCGGGGGCGGGGAGGTGTACGCCCTCGCCATCGACCCCGAGCTGGCGCTGCTCGACTACCTCCAGATGTTCTACAAACTGGGGGGCGCCGGCCGGGCCCTGAAGAAGCTCGGCGCCATCGACTTCGCGACCACCATCGCGCCCGGTCTGCGGGACGTCCTGCTGACCGGCAAGGCCTGCGAGGCGGTGCGCAGAAAGGACAAGAGCGGGCGGTACGCGTACGACTGCGTCGTCATGGACGCCCCGCCGACAGGGCGCATCACCCGCTTCCTGAACGTGAACGACGAGGTCGCCGGGCTCGCGAAGATCGGGCCCATACACAACCAGGCGCAGGCCGTGATGCGGGTCCTCAAGTCACCGGAGACGGCGGTGCACTTGGTGACCCTGCTGGAGGAGATGCCCGTCCAGGAGACCGCGGACGGCATCGCCGAGCTGCGGGCCGCGCGGCTGCCCGTGGGGCGCGTCATCGTGAACATGGTGCGTCCCGCCCTGCTCGACGAGGCCGAGCTGGAGCTGGGCCTGGAGCGGACGCCTCGTACGGCCATCGCCAGGTCGCTGTCGGCCGCGGGGCTCGGCGGGGCCCGGCGGGGCGGGAGCGCCGAGCGGCTGGTCGACCCGCTCCTGGAGCAGGCCGCCGAGTACGCCGAGCGGTACGCCCTGGAGCGCGACCAGCGGGACGTGCTGGCGGAGTTCGGCCAGCCGCTGCACGAACTCCCGCTGCTGGCAGGCGGGATGGACCTCGCGGGCCTGTACGAGCTCGCCACGGCACTGCGGAAGCAAGGGATCGCATGACCCCGGAACCGGCACGGACCTCGGACTCGGCAGCCGCCTCGGGCTCTGCCCGGCCCCTCGCCCCCGCCCGCGCGCTGGACGTCGACGCCCTGATCGACGACCCGAAGACCCGCATCGTGGTGTGCTGCGGCTCGGGAGGCGTGGGCAAGACCACCACGGCGGCCGCCATAGGCCTGCGCGCGGCCGAGCGGGGCCGCAAGGTCGTCGTCCTCACCATCGACCCGGCGCGCAGGCTCGCCCAGTCCATGGGCATCGACCAGCTCGACAACGTGCCGCGGCGGGTCAAGGACGTCGAGGGCGAGGGCGACGGCGAGCTGCACGCCATGATGCTCGACATGAAGCGGACCTTCGACGAGATCGTCGAGGCGCACGCGGACAAGGAGCGGGCCGCCGCGATCCTCGCCAACCCCTTCTACCAGTCGCTCTCGGCGGGCTTCGCGGGCACGCAGGAGTACATGGCGATGGAGAAGCTGGGGCAGCTGCGGGCGCGGGACGACTGGGACCTGATCGTCGTCGACACGCCGCCCTCGCGCTCGGCGCTGGACTTCCTGGACGCGCCCAAGCGGCTCGGGTCCTTCCTGGACGGCAAGCTGATCCGGCTGCTCATGGCGCCGGCGAAGGTGGGCGGCCGGGCCGGGATGAAGTTCCTGAACGTCGGCATGTCGATGATGACGGGGGCCCTGGGCAAGCTGCTCGGGGGGCCGCTGCTGAGTGACGTACAGACGTTCGTGGCGGCGATGGACACCATGTTCGGCGGCTTCCGCACCCGCGCGGATGCCACGTACCGGCTGTTGCAGGCGCCGGGCACGGCGTTCCTCGTGGTGGCCTCGCCGGAGCGGGACGCGTTGCGGGAGGCCGCGTACTTCGTGGAGCGCCTGGCGGCCGACGACATGCCGCTGGCCGGTCTGGTGCTGAACCGCGTGCACGGCAGCGGGGCCGCTCAGCTGTCGGCGGAGCAGGCGGTCGCCGCCGCGGAAAATCTTGAGGCGAGCCGCATTGTGGATCAGAGGGACGGGAAGGTTGGTGGTCGTAACTCTCCCGATAATCACGAGACTTCGGAGGCACCGACGCCCTCCGAGGCTCCGCACGAGACGCACGAGACCACGCCGACCGGACCATCCAGCACTTCCCACACATCCGACGGCCCGCCCGACCGTGACGGGGCGCCCCACCGTGACGGGCCGTCGAGTACATCTGTCGAGCAATTGACCGCGGGGCTGCTGCGCCTGCACGCGGAACGCATGCGGCTGCTGGCGCGTGAACAGCGCACGCGTGACCGCTTCACCGCGCTCCACCCCGAGGTGGCGGTGGCGGAAGTGGCCGCACTGCCGGGCGATGTGCATGACCTCGCCGGGCTCCGGGCCATAGGGGACCGGCTGGCGGGCTGACCGGGACACACGCGGGCCGGCTGTCGGACCGGCGGGCGTACCGGGGTGCCACGTGAGCGGACCGGGCGGGCGGACCGCGCGGGCCGGGGCGTCACCCCACCGCGGCGAAGCTCTCGTACGTCTCCTCGTCCTCCAAGTCCACGGGCAGCAGGCCCGCACCGCGCTCGTACTCGGAGCGCGCGGTCTCCAGGAGCCGGCGCCATGAGGTGACGGTGGGACGCCTGCGCAGCAAGGCGCGGCGCTCACGCTCCGTCATGCCACCCCACACGCCGAACTCGACGCGGTTGTCGAGCGCGTCGGCCAGACACTCGGTCCGCACCGGGCATCCGGTGCACACCGCCTTGGCCCTGTTCTGCGCTGCTCCTTGAACGAACAGTTCATCCGGATCGGTAGTGCGGCAGGCCGCCTGCGCACTCCAGTCGGTTACCCAGCCCATACCGGCGCCGTCCTCTCCCGAATCGAGGCTCCCCCACGGCGGCAGCGGCATATTCACCGCCGCCAGTTGAGGACGTTACGGAAGGTGGGCACAGCGCAACACCCCCTTCGGGCCCAATCTTGAATGGCCCGAACGGACTATGCGTAAGCGGCAGATCACCCGACGGAGTGAGCCGGCGACATATGTGAGGTACCCGACAAAGCAGGGCAGTTCAGTTGCGTCACAACGGACACGCGGCGCCACACGCGGCGAAGTCGGACATCAGGTCGGTATAAATCCGTCGGGCCCGGAAGCTGCGGAGGGCTCGTCGCCGCACCGCACTGCTGTGACAGTTGACAACAGCTTAGGCCAAGGCATTGCGGCCTGTCCGGCGATTCGGAACGCCCGCCCACGCGGTCGCGGATGTCACGATCCGGCACTCGAACATTCCGATGATCACTCGGTCCCTCAAAACGCCCTTGCCTACGGATTAGGGTGCCCCCATGGGAAAGAAGCGCTCGGGCGGTGGTCTGTCACCTATTCAACAGGCCGCGAAGTTTCTCGGTGTCAGCGTGCTGGCGGGTGCGGTGCTGGCCGGGATCGCCCTGCCCGCGGCCGGCGCGCTGGGCCTGGCGGCCAAGGGTTCCGTCGAGGGATTCGACGAGATCCCCGCGCACCTCAAGCAGCCGCCGCTCAGCCAGCGCACCAGCATCCTGGACAACAAGGGCGGCCACATCGCCACGGTCTACTCGCGTGACCGCACGGTGGTGCCGCTGAAGGACATCTCGCCGTACATGCAGAAGGCGATCGTCGCGATCGAGGACGCCCGCTTCTACGAGCACGGCGCGGTCGACCTCAAGGGCATCCTGCGTGCCCTCAACCAGAACGCGCAGAGCGGCGGCGTCTCCCAGGGCGCGTCGACGCTCACGCAGCAGTACGTGAAGAACGTCTTCGTCGAGGAGGCGGGCGACGACCCGACGAAGGTCGCCGAGGCCACGCAGCAGACGCTGGGCCGAAAGATCCGCGAGCTGAAGTACGCGATCCAGGTCGAGGACAAGCTCGGCAAGAAGCGCATCCTCAAGAACTACCTGAACATCACGTACTTCGGTCAGCAGGCGTACGGCGTCGAGGCCGCGTCCCAGCGCTACTTCTCCAAGCCCGCCAAGGACCTGAAGCTCGAGGAGGCCGCTCTCCTCGCCGGCATCGTGCAGTCGCCCAGCCGGTACGACCCGGTCAATGACGCGACGGAGGCCACCCAGCGGCGCAACGTCGTGCTGCAACGCATGGCCGACACGCACGACATCTCGCAGCAGGAGGCCGACCGGGCCAAGAAGTCGGACCTCGGCCTGAAGGTGAGCCGCCCCAAGAACGGCTGCATCACCGCGGTCAGCGGCGCCGGGTTCTTCTGCGACTACGTACGCGAGGTCTTCCTCAACGACCCGGTCTTCGGCAAGACCAAGGAACAGCGGGCCAAGATCTGGAACCGCGGCGGCCTGAAGATCCGTACGACGCTCGACCCGCAGACGCAGGAGTCTGTGCAGGCGTCGATCAAGGACCATGTGAACAAGAGCGACGAGGTGGCGACCGCCGCCACCATCGTCGAGCCGGGCACGGGCAAGATCCTCGGCATGGGGCAGTCGCGGCCCTACGGCTTCCAGAAGAACGAGACCACGATCAACCTCTCCGTGGACGACGACATGGGCGGCGGGGCGGGCTACCAGCCGGGCTCGACGTTCAAGCCGATCGTCGCGGCGGCGGCCCTGGAGGGCGGCAAGTCGCCGGGGCAGACCTACTCGTCCCCGTACGAGATGCCGTATCCGCAGCGCGTCTCGACGTGCGGCGGCAAGGACTGGGTGAACGTCAACAACGAGACCCTCACCAACGAGAACGAGGCCGAGGTCGGCCCGTACGGCATGAAGGAAGCGACCGCCAAGTCGGTCAACACCTACTACGTGCAGCTGATCGGCGACGTCGGCATCTGCCCGGTGACGAAGCTCGCCGCCAAGATGGGCGTGGAGCGGGCCGACGGCGAGGAGCTGGCCCAGGCGCCGTCGATCGCACTGGGCACCCAGGAGATGTCGCCGCTGACGATGGCGTCGGCGTACGCCACCTTCGCCTCGCGCGGCACGTACTGCTCGCCGATCGCCATCGAGTCGATCACGACGCTCGGCGGCAAGTCGTTGCAGGTGCCGAAGTCAACGTGCTCGCGGGCGATGTCTGAGAAGACCGCGGACACGATGAACACCCTGCTGCGGGGCGTGGTCGAGGACGGCACGGGCAAGCAGGCCGGTCTCGGCTCCCGGCCGAGCGCGGGCAAGACGGGTACGACCGACTTCCGGTACGCCGCCTGGTTCGTGGGCTACACGCCGAACATGTCGGGCGCTGTCTGGGTCGGCGACCCGCAGCACAAGCGGCAGATGGTCCGGATCACCATCGGCGGCGTCCCGTACGACAAGGTCTTCGGCGGCGAGGTGCCGGGCCCGATCTGGCGCGACGCGATGAGCGGCGCCCTGGCGGGCAAGCCGGCGCCCGGCTTCACCTCGGTGCAGCTTCCCGGCCGGGACAGGGACAGGGGCGGCGACGGGGACGGCCATGGGGACGGCCACGGGAACGGCGGCGGCCAGGGCGGGAACGGTGGTGGCGGCCAGCAGGACAACAAGCCGGGTGGCGGTGACGGTGACGGTGACCACGGTGGGGGCGGCATCGGTGGGGGTGGCGGGAGCCCGTGGCCGGGTTTCACGATTCCGCCGGACATGCTGGGGGGTGGCGGTAATGGTGGCGGCCGTGGCAATGGGGGCGGCATCGGCGGGGGCTGGCATCGGTAGGCAGGCAGCAGGCAGCAGGCGGTAGGTAGTAGGCAGGTAGACAGGCAGGCAGGCCGGTCCGCTGCTGCGGGGGTTCCGCCGGAGGCGGGGTCGGTCCGCTGCTGCGGGGGTTCCGCCGGAGGCAGGGCTTCCGGCGGGGTCGGGCTTCCGCCGGAGATACGACGATGAGGGCGCCCCCTGTGGTGGGGGCGCCCTCATCGTCGTAGGGAGGGTGGGGCGTTGCGTTGTGGCGGACGCCGGGCGGGCCCTGTCGCGGCAGGGCCTGTGCACGCGGCGGCCTGGCGGGGAGCAGGCTCGGTAGGGGCCGGGGCCGGGGCCGGGGCCGAGGGCCGAGGGCCGAGGCCGGGGCCCTGCCCTGGCCCGGAGCGGTGCTTGCGCTCAGCCCGCGAGGTGCTTCTTGACCGTGGCGGCGACGCGGCCGCCTTCGGCCAGACCCGCGACCTTCGGGTTCACGATCTTCATGACCTGGCCCATGGCGCGCGGGCCCTCGGCGCCGGCGGCCCTGGCCTCCTCGACGGCCTGGGCGACGATCGCCTGGAGCTCGTCGTCGGAGAGCTGCTTCGGCAGGTACTCGGCGAGGACCTCGCCCTCCGCCTTCTCCCGGTCCGCCTGCTCGGTGCGCCCGGCCTGCCCGAAGGCCTCGGCGGCCTCCCGGCGCTTCTTCGCCTCGCGGGCGATCACCTTCTGCACGTCGTCGTCGGAGAGCTCGCGCGCCTGCGTGCCCGCGACCTCCTCCTTCGTGATGGCGGTGAGGGTCAGCCGGAGCGTCGAGGAGCGCAGCTCGTCACGCCCCCGGATCGCGGCCGTGAGGTCTTCCTGAAGCTTCGACTTGAGCGTGGTCATGGGTTGATTGTGGCAGGTGCGGACGGTTTCCCGCCCGCCGATTTCCCCCGGGTGCGGGCCGGTTGCCCCTGGCCGCCCTCGCGTTCCGCGCCCGGGGGCGTCTGACACGATGGGAGGATGCGCGCGCAATACGCAGTACCCCTGGGCATCACGGCGACGGTCGCGGCCGGCCTCGTCTACTCGGTGGGCTTCGAGGCCCGTTCGTTCCGGCTGAGGCGGGTCACGGTGCCCGTACTGCCGCCGGGAATGCGCCCCCTGCGCATGCTCCAGGTCTCCGACATCCACATGGTGTCCGGTCAGCGCAAGAAGCAGCGGTGGCTGCAATCGCTCGCGGGCCTGCGCCCCGACTTCGTGATCAACACGGGCGACAACCTCTCCGACCCCGAAGGCGTACCGGAGACGCTGGACGCGCTCGGCCCGCTGATGGGCTTCCCCGGGGCGTACGTCTTCGGCTCGAACGACTATTACGGACCGAAGCTGCGCAACCCTGCCCGCTACTTGATCGAAAAGGTCCAGGGCAAGCACGGCCTGAACGGCAACGCCCCCGCGGTCGGCGTCATCCACAACCCCTGGGAGGACCTGCGCGACGGCTTCGACGCCGCGGGCTGGGTGAACCTCACGAACACGCGGGGCTCGCTGAAGATCGACGGTTACGAGATCGGGCTCACGGGTGTGGACGACCCGCACATCAAACGCGACCGGTACGCGCGCGTGGCGGGTGGTCCGGACGCCGGCGCCGACTTCTCGATGGGCATCGTGCACGCGCCGTACCTGCGTGCTCTGGACGCGTTCACGGCAGACGGCTACCCGTTGATCCTGGCCGGTCACACCCACGGCGGGCAGCTCTGCATCCCCTTCTACGGCGCGCTGGTCACCAACTGCGACCTGGACACGGACCGCGTGAAGGGTCTCTCGACCCACCGGGCGGGCGGGAACACGGCGTACATGCACGTCTCGGCGGGCTGCGGAGCGAACCGCTACACCCCGATGCGGTTCGCGTGCCCGCCGGAGGCGACGCTGCTGACGTTGGTGCCGCGGCGGGTGGCGTAGGGCGGGCCGCCGGGGCCGGGGGACAGGCTTGAGGGGGCTGCGGAGGCGGCTGAAGCCGGGGCCGGGGCCGGGGCCGGGACGAGGTTGCTGACGGCAGTGCCCCTACCGTGGGGAACATGATCGATCCGACAACCTCGGGCATATCCCGCGCCTCGGATGTCCCGGCGGAGGCGGTCGTGCCACCCGTACGCCGCCCCGTCGTGGCCGCCCTGCGCGCGCTGCTCGCCCTCGCCGCGGTGACCGGAATCACGATCGACCTGGTCACCGGCAGCCCGCTGCGCGTACTCAGCTACTTCACCATCCAGAGCAACCTGCTGGTGACGGTGGTCCTCGGCCTCTCCGCACGACGGGCCTGGCGGGGCCGCCGACCGCTGCCGGCATGGGTGACCGGCGGCACGCTCCTCTTCATCGCGATGACCGGCCTCGTCTACCACCTGGTCCTGGCGAACGGCACCGACGGCTTCTCCATGACGGGGGACGCGGCGTCCGTGGCCGGCTGGCACTCGTACGCCAACCAGCTCCTGCACACCGTGACGCCGGTCGGGGTGGCCCTCGACTGGCTGCTCCTGACCAGGCCGGGCGGCCTGCGCCCCCGCCACGCGGCCCTCTGGCTGCTCTACCCCGTGGCCTACCTGGCCTTCGCCCTCACCCGCGGCGCCCTCCTGCCCCCGGCCTTCCCGGCCCGCTACCCCTACCCGTTCCTGGATGTCGACGCCCACGGCTACGCAGCCGTCCTCACCCACGCGCTCGCCCTCGGCACGGCCTTCTACGCCCTGGCTCTCCTGACCATCGCCGTGGACCGCGCCCGCCCCGAACCACGGGGCCCCGAAAACCGGATTTCGTCTCAGGCCGCCGGTCCGCTAAAGTAATCGATGTCGCCACGGGCCTGCAGCAATGCGGGGCGGTGGAGCAACGGCATCGGGGTGTAGCGCAGCTTGGCAGCGCGCTTCGTTCGGGACGAAGAGGTCGTGGGTTCAAATCCCGCCACCCCGACAGCTGAAATAGCAGGTCAGGCTCGGTACTGAGAGATCAGTGCCGGGCCTGATTTGCGTTGGGGGGCCATTTTGGGAGCCATCTGGGAGCCGACTTCGAGATGCGGCTCCCAGAACAGGGCCGGTCGCCCCAGAAGCGCCCCCAGCATTCGTAGCTGCCCTCCGGCGCTGAGAAGAGCAGCCTCGCCCTCGGAAGCACACGACGACCTTGCTCATACATCCGCGCTTCCGTAGCCTCCTGGCTCCACTAGCGACTCGGCGATCCAGTCCTACCGAGGAATGATCAAGTCGGTCAGCTGCGAAGGTGTGGGTCCCCTGTCTCGATAGACGAGGACGACCAATGCAAGGACGACGACTGGCAGGAGCGCAGTGAGCGCGCCCTCCGGCACCCCGACGAGCGAGGCTCCCACCATGACGAGGACCACGGTGACGCCTACTCCTGCCTGACGCAGGTGCTCCCGATGCACGACTGGTGTCGCGTCACCGATCTGCTCTTCGTCAAGGAGTTCACCGACCCGGCCTTCGGCATACCGTTCGGCGATCGTCAACAGCATGACCGTAAGGTCTTCCAACGCTTCCTTGGGGTGCATGTCCTGCCTTGCCTCGACTGCTCGTAAGGCCCCCACCACGCGTGCGATATGCGCCTTGGTCTTACGTTCCTGATGATCCCGAGCCTGCACCCTCCGAGTGCGCGGCGCCCTCCACAACACTCGCTCGACGGTTCCCAGCGAGACACGTGGGCCATCCTCCCCGGGCCTGGCCTCTTGCCACTTCTTGCGCGCCCGCCCGCACTCGACAGCAGTCAGTACCAGCACGACAACCGGCCAACAGCGCCAATAGCCGTCAGACCAACGCTGCTGCTGTTTTCGCTGCCGTTCTGTCGCCGCTCGGCGTTCCGGCCACTGGGCAGTCACGTGAAGGATTCGCGCGAGTAAGGGGAGCATGCGTACGGCCACAAGAACGATTACGATGCCCCGCAGCGACTCAAATACGTCGATCGGCCCCTGCCAGGAACGGACCTCATCGGGAAGGGAGACGATCCAGTCCCTCACTGCAGGCACCATGTGCCAGGGTCCGGGCGGCGGTTCTGGGGCCTCATGCCGATCAGCACTGTACGCAGCGAAGAATGATGCGGTATTCCAGACCAAGTAGCCGCATCCAGCAAACATCGCCGCAACGCTAGGTATCGCCACCTGCGCCGCATGCCACCATCGCAAGATCCAATCAGGGGTCAGACCCTGCCCAGCTGGAACTCTGTCCGCAACTGCGGCCGGGAGCACCTCCCGGGCCTCGTCGAATAGCGGTTGCGCATGACGAGCCGCGAGAGCGAGCCGTCCACGTCTCACTGTGCGTACGGCACTCGTCCATGCGTGGATCGCCCGCCTGCGGAGCGGGGGATATGAATAGATCACCGGCGCAGATACCAGTGCCGCCAACAACATCCACGAGATGAGTCTCTCCACGACAGACAGTCTGGCGTCCACCACTGACAGTCGGCCCCGCCTCAGGAACAAGCAGGCGCCTGACGACGCAGACGTCTGGCTTTACCTCGCTTCAACTAGCGCGCCCGCCACCTTCCTCGACCTCCCGGCCGGAAGCCCCGGCGGCGGCGTCGAACTTTTCCCCGGCCTCTACACCGGCGACAAACCCCTCATCCCGCACGAGCCTTCATGCTGGCCCCCGCCATGCCCAGACCCCAACTACCACCCGGCTCAACCTGCTGGCGGTGGCCCGAAGGTGCCTGGAGGGCGCCGTCTTCGGTCGCTACGTCGCAGCTCTGCGCCAAGCCTTGGTTACCGCGATCGATCCAGCAGAGATCGGCGTACTGCACCTGCAACACCTCACGTTCGGCGCCACGCCCGCCCTGATCTGGGCCCTGCCGGCCCACCCCAGGATCGCCCTCGTTCACGGCACCGACCTGCTCCCCGTGGTCCTCAAGGGCCGTAACGCTGCGCGGCAGGTCATGTACGGCGACACCTGGCGGTCGTCGCTCACGGTGGACATCGGAGCAGGTCAGTCCCTCTACGTCGAGAGGTACTCGCCCGCCTACGTGGTGACCGGGAAGGACCTCAACAGCACAGGTGCGCAAGGTGGCTGGACAGGTGCTGGGGAATCTGGAGAAGGGGCGTGCGTAGCGGAATCACCGCACTCTCCACCTGAACCGGTGCGGTTCAGCACAGCTACGTCTCAGCCAAAGCCCGACCCGCTCTCATGGTCACCGGGTGGTCACGGATAGCGTTGCTTCGCTCGGGTTAACCCTCACCTCACCGGAGACAACAGTGACTCGCTCGACCCGGCTCGTCACGGCCGCGCTCACCGCATCCGCGGCCCTGCTGCTGGCCGCCTGCGGCGGCTCGGACGACCACAAGGACAACAAGAAGATCGCCGGGGCGGACACACGATCGAGTGCCAGCCCGTCGCCCTCCGCTACACCCTCCGACACGGCAGCAGGCCGCCCCAAGATCACGCTCCCCAAGAGCTTCCAGGCCGACTTCCAGGGGTGGACGAACTCGGACCCCAAGAAGCAGGCGATCTTGAATGACGGCAGGCAGGAACTGCTGGCCGAGTACGCCGCGATCATCGAGGGAAACCCGGACTCCAAGGCGCTGGCCTTCTACACCGACGAAGCCGCCGGCCAGTCGGCCCGCAAATGGATCAAGGGCTTCGTCGACGACGACCTGGTTCTGATCGGCCGCGCCACGGTGTCGAAGCCCCAGGTGAGCATCGCCGATGACGGCAGCGGCGTGTTGTTCTACTGCGTCGACGAGAGCAAGGGCTCCACCAAGAACACCAAGACCGGCAAGGTCGAGCACACGCCCCAGAACTCCAAAGCGCGCGTCCAGTACCGCAACCGGCTCGACAAGACGCCACAGGGTGTGTGGAAGACGCGCTACTCGGAGACCGAACGGGGAGGCTGCTGAACATGCCGCGCCCCTATGGGACAGCGAGCCTGCTGATTGCCTCAGCACTCGTCGTCGTCGCGGTGCCCGGCACGGCCCACGCGTTCGGCGAGGACGACAAGTCCAAGCAACCGAGCAAACCCTCAGGCCCCAGTGGTGATGTCTCCGGCACATCACTCATGGCCTCGGTGTCCAACTCGAAGATCAAGCTCACGTACCCCGGCGGCCGAACAGCGAAGGCTTCCGTGGGCGAGCTCACCTCGGTGGACCCCAACTGGGAGCCACCGGCGTGCTGGTACGAGCCTGCTTTCTCACCGGAGGAGCTCAAGGATGCGGTTGCCGCCGGTGAGGGCGGTCTGGTCAACGCGCACGTCTGGTGGAGCAACGGCCTCTGGGTGGACCACTACGAGAAGGGGAAGCCGGACAGCAACTTCGACCTGACTCTGTCCGAGGACACCAGCGCCGACGGCTACAAGGACTACAACCTCGGCAAGAAGGGCATGTTCTGGCGCAGCGTGGTCCGAGAAGGGCGCTACCAGGATTCCGCAGCGTGGGAGTGCGGCCGCATCATGTTCTGGCAGGATGCCGGCACCATCCCCAAGGACAAGCACGCCCCAACCCCAGAGACGCTCGCCGCGTTCGCCTACGACAAGATCAAGGTCCCGGACACCGAGGTCGAGCTGAAGCCGCAGGCCAAGTCGACGGTGAATCTGCCCACTTGGGCGTGGCTAGACAAGGGAACCTTCAAGGACGTCACAGTCCGCGCCGACCTGCCGGGCACCGGTCTGTGGGCGGAGACCACAGCAAAGCCGGTCGCCCTGCATCTGGAGCCCGGTACCGACGATGCGGAAACCCACCCCGCCTCCGGTGACTGCGAGATCAACGACAACGGCTCGATCGGCGCCCCGTACACCAAGGGCGCCTCTGGTGAAGTCCCGCCATGCGGCATCACGTATCTGCGGGCCGCCGACGGGAAGCCGTATCAACTCAAGGCATCGATCACCTGGGAAATCTCCTGGGAGGGCACCGGCGGCGCGAAGGGCGACCTGCCCAACGGCACCTTCGAGACGACCCAGGACATGAACGTCCAGGAAGTCCAGTCCGTCAACCGCTGACCACGGTGGCGGCCGACGAGCACACAACGCACAACGCGACACACTCGGGACCATCTCAACCCACGGGGGCGGGCACAACGCATGGCGGACTTGAAGAAGGACGCGGAAGCCTTGCACAAGGCGGCCTCCGCGCTGGGCAAGGTCGACCACCACACCACCAAGCCGCTGCACGACTTCAAGGCCGCCTCGCACGACCTGTCCGCCTTCGGCGTGCTGGGCACCCTGATGAGCGCCAAGGACGACATCCAGGACGGCATGGACACCATCGCCAAGCTCACCAAGGACCTGCACAAGGAGTGGGAGGCCGAGGCAAAGTTCATGGACGACGTCTCCGACGCCTTCGACCTGCTGGACGTCCTGTTGTCCGCCGCGGCCCGCGCCAAGAAGGGCTGAGCCGTACATGGGCTTCGACATCATCCCCGGCGACGCCGAGTTCGAAATTGACGCCGGGGACCTCAACCCCCTGCACTGGATCAACAAGGCCAACCACGCCTTCGGCAGCACCCTCGCCAGCAACCTTGAGTTCCTGGGCATCACCGACCCCGCCGTCGACCCGGACGGCATCCGGGAGGTAGCCAAAAAATGGCGAGCCCTGGCCAAGGGCCTCGATGCCGCCGCCCACGCCGCCGAGTCGGCACTCAAGGACCTGGAGTGGGAGGGCAAGGCCGCCAAAGCTCTGCACAAGCGGGCCAAAGCCAGTCGCACGCAGGCCACCGACATGGCCGACTCCCTGCGCAAGGGCGCCAAGGCACTGGACGACTTCGCCGACGAGGCCCACGACCTGCTGACCGAGATCGGTGTCATCCTCGCGGAGATCGCCGAGTTCGAGATCGCCGGCCTGGCCCTGTCGGTACTGACCGGTGGCCTCTCCGCGATCGCGGGCAGTCTTGCGGCCGGGGCACGGGCTGCGAAGGTCGTGGCGCTGATCGCCCGGATCGAGAAGTCCGGCAGCCGTATGGCCCGGGTCATCCGCACCGTCATGGAGGCCATCCGCGGCCTGGAGCGGGCACTGAAGGCCCTCGGGGAGATCAAGACGATCGCCAGGGCCGGCAAACTCGCAGGTGAGGGCATGAAGTTCTCCGCCTTCGACGCGTTGTTGCAGGAACCGGGGACGTTCAAGGATCCGGACAAGCTCGCGGAGACCCTGGCCCTGGGAGCCGCTTTCGGAGTCGGTGCGGGCGGTCTGGGCAAGCTCCTCGGCAAGGGCCTGGGCAAACTCAAGCCCAGCGAGCTCGCGAAACTCGGCAAGACTTTGGGGCTCGACGGCTCTGGTCTGTCCCGACTCAAGCTGCGCCCATCGGAATGGGAGAAGCTGCCCGCCTCCATCAAGGCAGTCCTCAAGAAGTGCGCCCTGGACCCGATCGACGTCGCCACCGGCGACATGCTGCTGCCCCAGACCGACGTCCAGCTGCCGGGCACCCTGCCCCTGGTGCTGGAACGCACGCACCTCTCGTCGTACCGCTGGGGCGGCTGGTTCGGCCCCAGTTGGGCCTCCACCCTCGACCAGCGCCTCCAGGTCGACGAAGAAGGGATCACTTACGCCGCGCCCGACGGTGCCCGGCTGAGCTACCCGCTCCCTGCGCCCGGCGGAGAGGCTCCCGTCCACCCCGAGCTCGGCCCCCGAATACCCCTGACCTGGGACACCGAAGTCGAGGGCGCCCTGCGCCTCACCGATCCCGACACCGGCCTCGCCTACGTCTTCCACTCCCCGTGCCCCGCCGATGACGGACAGGCGGTCGATCTGCCCCTGCAGGCCATCGTGGACCGCAACGGCCAACGCATCACCGTCCACTACACCGCCGACGGCACCCCGGTGGAGGTCGCCCACAGCGGCGGCTACCGCATCGCTCTCGACCGCCACAGCGACCTGCCCCGCATCAGCGCCCTACGCCTGCTCGACCCGGAACAACCCCACGGCCGCGGCACGACCCTCGTCTCCTACGGCTACGACGCCCAGGGGGACCTGACCGAGGTCACCAACTCCTCCGGCCTGCCGCTTCGGTTCACCTACGATGCCCAGGGCCGCATCACCTCGTGGACCGACCGCAACAACACCACCTACACGTACACCTACGACGAGCAGGGCCGCGTCGTCCGCACTGAGGGCAGCGACGGCTTCCTCTCCGGCACTTTGTCCTACGACGACGCGGCGCACACGACGCGCGTCACCAACGGGCTCGGCCACACGACTTGCTACGAGCACAACGCCGCCTACCGTCTGATCCGCGAGACCGACCCCCTGGGCAACACCACACACCAGGACTGGGACGAGGATCATCGGCGGATCGCGGTCACCGACCCACTCGGCCACACCACCAGGTACACCTACGACGACCGCGGTCATCCGACCGGCGTCATCCGCCCCGACGGCCACACGATCACGGTCACCCGCAACGATCTCGGCTTGCCCATCGAGGCTGTCAACGCCGACGGCGCCACCTGGCGCCGCGAGTACGACACCCGCGGCAACCTGACGGCGGTGACCGACCCCACCGGCGCCGCAATCCGCTGCACTCACACGCCCGAAGGCCACCTCAGCACCGTCATTGATGCGCTTGGCAATACCACTCGTATCGAGTGCGACAGGGCGGGCCTGCCGCGGAAGGTCATCGACCCTCTGGGCGCGGTGACCAGGTACACCCGCGATGCCTTCGGCCGCCCGACCTCCATCACGGACCCGCTCGGTTCGATAACCCGCCTGGAGTGGACACCCGAGGGCAAGCTTGCCCGCCAGCAGGATCCGGACGGCGCGGTGCAGCTGTGGACGTACGACGGCGAAGGCAACTGCCTGACCCGCACCGACGCGCTCGGCCAGACAACCACATTCGAATACACCGCCTTCGACCTTCTGACTGCCCGCGTCGATCCCGACGGCAGCCGCTACACCTTCACCCACGACCTCGAGCTACGCCTGACCCAGGTCACCAACCCTCAGGGCCTGAACTGGGATTACACCTACGACCCGGCTGGTCGCCTGACGGCCGAGACCGACTTCGACGACCGCACCATCACCTACACTCACGACGCCGCAGGCCGCACCACCGCACGCACCACTCCCCTCGGCGACGTCGTCGGCTACACCTATGACGCGCTCGGTCGGCTCACGGAAAAGGACGCTGCCGGACTCCTCACTCGGTACAGCTACGATCCGGCCGGGCGAATGCTGGCAGCCGCCAACACGGACCACGAGCTGGCTCTTACGTACGACTCCGCAGGCCGCCTCATCGCTGAGTCGACCGACGGGCGTACCGTCCGGCACACCTATGACGCCGCGGGGCGCCCCGTGCGCCGCACGACGCCGACGGGTGCCACGAGCAGCTACGCGTACGACGCGGCAGGTAACCGCACCGAACTGGTCACTCCCACCGGTCATACCCTCAGCTCCAGCCACGACCTCGCCGGGCAGGAACTCCTGCGCACCCTGGACGATGGCACCCTGACCATTGCGCAATCCTGGGACCCCACCGGCCGCCTGACCCAGCGACGCCTGGTCGGTGGGACGGGCGCCTCACACACCCGCGATTACAGCTACCGAGCCGATGGCTACCTCGCGCTCCTGGAGGACAGCCGCAGCGGCCCCAGCCGTTACGACCTCGACCCACTTGGCCGGGTCACGGGTGTGAGCGCACGCAAGTGGTCCGAGACCTACGCCTACGACGCTGTCGGCAACCAAACCTCGGCTGCCTGGCCGGATACCCGCCCAGACGACGACGCCCGCGGCGAGCGGAACTACAACGGCACCCGTCTCATCACTGCGGGGAGTATCCGCTACGAATACGATGCCGCCGGCCGCCTTACGTTGCGGCAGAAGACTCGCCTCTCCCGCAAACCCGACGCCTGGCACTACGTCTGGAACTCCGACAACCAACTTACGGAGGTCACCACACCTGACGGAACTCGCTGGCGCTATACCTACGACCCTCTCGGGCGGCGAACGGCGAAGCTATGCCTCGCTGAGAATGGCGATTCGACCGTCGAGCAGACCACGTTCACCTGGGCCGGCTCGGTCCTCATCGAGGAAATCACCACCGCTCCGGAACAACGGCAGGGCTCCGTCGCCCTCACTTGGGACCACGATGGCCTGCACCCGGTCGGGCAGACAGAACGCCGTCTGGATGCGATCACGCAGGAAGAGATCGACGCCCGATTCTTCGCGATAGCCACAGACCTCGTCGGCACCCCGACTGAGCTCATCGGCACCGACGGCAACATAGCGTGGCACACGCGCACCAACCTGTGGGGCACTACTACATGGTCTCGCCTGAGTTCCGCATACACCCCTTTGCGTTTCCCGGGGCAATACTTCGACCGGGAAACTGGCCATCACTACAACGTTCACCGCTACTACGACCCTGCCACCGCCCGCTATCTCACACCCGACCCGCTCGGCCTTATCCCAGCCCCCAACGCGGTTACGTACGTGGGCAACCCCATGGCATGGGCGGACCCCATGGGCTTGGCGCCTTGCCTCGCCCTGGGGCTGAGCAACGGGGGGGAGCTGGCGCGATTCGCGGATGAGCAGGGGTTCAGGAATCTCATGCATATTTCTGACAGAAACGATGTGCTGGCCGTGGTGCGGCATATCGCGCACGAGCAGCCGAGCCGAAATATTCACGTACGACTGGACGGATTCATGATGGAGAACGGAAAGAAGGGGACGCCGCAGGAGCTATTTGAGGACTTCTATAAGGCTGGGCGGGTCGGCGGGAATTGGATCACGACACAACGTGAGATGAACATCCTGGGAGAAGCCGTGCGACGCGGCGACAGGGACTGGAGCTCCATAACCTTCTGGCAGAATGGCGAGCGGGTCCATCTGACTCAGCCAGACTTTGCCGCACTGCGTCGCGCCGCGGGTATAGTTTAGGGCACCGAACGCCGTGCGGCACGTGAATGAGCGCGCACGAATGAATACGGAGCATCACGAATGCAGATCGCTAGCTGGGAACGCAACTTTCAGGTTTGGCACTTTACGTTCAGCTATGCGCAGCTTTTGCTGCGAAGCGGGCAGCGAGATGACATGGACAAGCGCATCGACGTGCTGTTTTCGAGAGTTCGCCACATGGAGCTCCCGCATGAGTTGACTGAGCTCACCATTGACGAGCTCCCGGTCGCAGAGAAGGACCTACCTGTAGGCGCTTCCATCGAGTACGGCGTTCCATGCAAGCTTTTCCTGATCAACGGCGGTATTGGGAAGATTTACGCCGGAGACTGCAAATGGCATGAAGATTATGAATGGCTCGATGCGCCATCGCATTTTGGCCCTCTTCGAGGGGTCAAATGACGGATCGCCTCACAAGACCGCACTCCGTGAATACTGGGTATTCACATTGCGCATCCGAGAGGCATCCTCCGTGCGGCGCGGGAGGTAATACAACCCCGGTAAGCCTCTGAGGAGTGTGGACTCCAGGCTTCCATCGACGACCTATGGCTTTTGATCCCAATCCTGCTTCCGTGGTAGCCGAGACCGCCGTCCTGCGCCTCGGAAGAAGTGTGAGCAAGCGATGCGCAGCCACATGACGGCCCCGGTGCCAAGTCCTATCGCTTCGACTATCGTAAGCAACGGCAAACCATCGGGTTCCTCGCCCCTGGGACACAGAGTTCTCGGGTATCGCGAGTGACGGACGGATTTGGTGACGGGCGTTGAGATAATGGATGCCCGCGACGCACTCTGGCGAATACTGACGTCGGCATTTGAATTCAGGAGCGACTGGCTACAGGACGGAGGTAAGCGACAAGCCCCGCTTCCCGCTCTCAATCAGGGGCTGAACCTCAGTATCACCTTGCGTGCGCCGGGAGGGGCTCGCGAGTCCGGCGCGGAGTATGTCATCACGGCAGCGCTCGGAATCCAGCCAGGCCTTCCGGAAATCCGCAAGGCGCAACCGAACGCTGAGGCGATTCTGCAGGCCGCTCCTCAGAGGTCATTCCCCCTCCTGGCATCGGCCCTCGAAGGGGCGTTCGATCGTGGGGCCCTTCTGTGGTTCGGGTAAGCCGTCGACGGACCTTTCGCAGCCATGCCCGTCATGATCACTCGAAGACGGCGGCAGCCTACGAGCCATTTGGGGAGCCGACTTGCTCCCGGATCCACTTCCAAGCGACCCGAGACCCATCGAGGCCATGCTCCTGACCAGGGCAAACGGCATCCACGCAGGCAACATCAGCACCCGAACCCCATTCGGGACGAAGAGGTCGTGGGTTCAAATCCCGCCACCCCGACAGCTGAAACACCAGGTCCCCAACCTACTCACGTGAGTAGGTTGGGGACCTGTTTCGTGTGCGTGGCTTCTTGCTCAGGAGCATGCAGCGCAATGTGCGGGCGTTGAGGAGCGTGAATCTGGCCCGGCCATGCTCCTGCGCGGTCCTCGCTCTCCGTGGGCCCGCCTCCCTGGGCCCGCGCACCGCGCTGTTCCGGTGCCGGTCCGGCAAGTAGCCTGCTGGAGGAAGAAGGTGGTGGAACGGTTGCCAAGCAACCATGGGCCTGCTAGCAGGCTGCCCAGGAGCCAGGAGCCAGGAGCCAGGAGCCAGGAGCCAGGAGCCAGGAGCCAGGAGCCAGGAGACGTAAGGGCGTCTGAGCTGGTTGGGTGCGGTTCTGCCCGCGGGCGGAGGTACGCGATGGAGTCCGACGAGCGCATTGTCGTCCCCGTGGGTCCCGACGCCGCACGCTGGCGGACCTTCGCCGGTGAGCGGACGGTGGTGGTCGCGGCGCGGACGGTTACGTCGCTGGTGCGCGTGCTGGATGTCGTGCCCGAGGTGCTTCATGACGATCCCCGGGTCACCGTGGTGTTCGCGTACGACCCGACATCCGCGTTCAACGACGGGGTGCTCGACCTGCTCCGCTCCCTCGGCTGCCGTACGCTGCCCTGGTCGCAGCTCGCGGAGATCGCGCCCGACCTGCTGATCTCCGCTTCCGAGAACATCGAGGTGCCGCCCGGCGACTATCCGGTGCTGGTGTTGCCGCACGGGGTCGGGTTCCACAAGCAGGTGCCCGATTCCGCCGGGCCGGGCACCCGGCTCTCCGGACTGGTCCACGCCGATCTGCTGGCGGCACGGCGGGCCTGGCTCGCGGTCTCGCATCCCGACCAGGAGGCCCAGCTGGCGGCCGCCCACCCCGGCACGGCCGGAAGGACGGTGCTGGTCGGCGACCCGTGCCTCGACCGGCTCCGGGCGAGCGCGCGGTGGCGGGAGCGTTACCGCGCGGCCCTCGGCCTGGTTGCGGGGCAGCGACTGGTCCTGGTGAGTTCGACCTGGGGCGAGGAGTCGCTCGCCGGATCGTCACCGGGGCTTCCGGCGGATCTGCTGGCCCAGCTGCCCGCCGACGAGTTCCGGGTGGCGCTGGTACTGCACCCGAACGTCTGGTCCGGGCATGGAGCGTGGCAGGTCCGGGTCATGCAGCAGAGCGCCCTGGAGGCCGGCCTCATCGCCGTCGACCCCACGGACGGCTGGCAACAAGCTTTGGTGGCGTCGGACTTGGTGATCGGGGACCACGGGTCCGTGACGCTGTACGGAGCGGCGCTCGGACGTCCCGTACTGCTCGGCGCGTTCGGGTCGGAGGCTGTTCCCGGGACGGCCGGGTACGCGCTGCGTACGGCCGCGGGGCGGCTGGAGGCGGACCGGCCGCTCCGGGCGCAACTGGAGGCCGCGCTGGCCGGTGACCGTGCGGACCGGTACGCCGCGGTCGGCGCAGCGGCCTTCGCCGAGCCCGGCCAAGCCCTGCCGCGGCTGCGGGAGTTGGTCTACGGGCTCCTCGGCATTCCGCAGCCGAAGCAGCAGACCCAGCCGCCCCAATCGACACAGCCGGCACAGTCGACCCAGCCGGCACAGTCGACCCAGCCGACGCAGCTGATGCAACCGACGCAGCCGGGACGCGGTCCGCGGGCCTTCCCTCTCCCGGTCCTGGCCCCGGGCACCGGGCGGGCGCGGTCGCTGCTGGTGCGCACCTCTGTCGTACGGAGTGAGGAGGGCGAGCTGCGAGTGGAGGTCAGCCGCTTTCCCGCCGCGCTGGCCGCGGAGACCGCGGAGAGCAGCACCGCGTTCTGGCACCTGGCCTGCGATGTCGACGAGCCGGACACACGTCTCACCGAAAGCGCCACCGTCGTCTGCTCGGCGTCGGATGTCCCTCCCACCGGGGCGGCGCGGCGACGCCTGGGCTGCCTCCTGGACGACTTCCCCGGGGCTCGGATCGCCGCGCTGCCCGGGGAGGACGGCTGCACCGTCGGGTTGCGCGACGGGCGGCTCGTGCACGTCGTCGGCGCCGGGGAGGGGCCGGGTACCGACCCCGGCACGGCCGCGGCAGCGGTCTACGTGTGCCTGCGACTCGGCGTTCCGCCGGACGCCATCACGATGGTTTTGGACCAAGGCGCGCGCAGGCGGCGGCTGTTGCTCCGTACGGTGCCGCCGGGTGCGGATCAGCCGGCGGAGAGCCGGGCCAGGACCGCCGTCGCCCGGGGGCTGCCGCCTTCTTCGTAGACCGTGAGGGCACGGCGCAAGCAGTTCCTGATCTCTTCGGGATCGTCCAGCAGGTCCGCCAGATCCTCCAAGGCGCGGGCTTCGTAGTGCGAGGCGTCGGCCTTCTTCAGGTCCTCGGCGGCCCGGGAGAGGGCGGCTGCCGCTTCGCCACGAGCACCGGTACGGGCCAGGGCCCGGCCGGTGTCGGCCAGCGACCGCGCCGCCATCCGGACGTCGTCCAGGGACAGGAACGCCTCCCGGGCCCGGGCGAGGGTGACGAGGGCCGTCGCGTGGTCGCCGGCCGCGCTCTGCGCGCAGCCCAGGAAGTAGCGGGCCAGGGCCTCGCCCCGCCGCTCCCCGGCTTCGGTGTTGAGTGCGAGCGAGGTGCGGTACGCGTCCACGGCTCGGGCCGGGTCGTGCCGGTCCCAGTAGCGGCCGAGGAACTCCTGCACCGAGGCCTGGAGCACGAGGTGCCCCGACTCCACGGCCAGTTGCTCGGCCGCGTCCAGTTGCGCCTTCGCCTGCTGGTCCTGTCCCAGGTCGAGGAGCGGTCGGGACAGGAGGCTGCGCAGCCGGGCCTCGGCGGCCGCGTTGCCGTCGCGCCGGGCCGCTTCGGCGCCCAGCTCAAGGGATTCGCGCCAGTCCGCGAGGTGGCGGTGGTGGAGGAAGAGGACGGTGAACGCCTCTGCCGTCTGCCAGACAGGGCGGTCGAGACCGAAGGCCGACGCCGACCGGAGGACGGCGAGGATGTTGGCTCGTTCGGCCTCCAGCCAGCTGATCGCGGCGCGGCCGGGGTCGGCCGCGACGGAGAACGGTCCGGTGCCGGTGGGCCGCCCCGTGCCGGTGGACGGCCCGGTCTCGGTGCGCGGTCCGATGTCGGTGGACCGCCCCGTGCCGGTGGACGGCCCGGCGTCGGCACGGGGGCCGGATACGACGGCGCCGGCAGCAGGAGTGCTCGCGCCCGGGCCGGCGGCGTCGACGCCCACGCCGGACGTGCCGGTCGGCCGGGCGATCCGGAGGCGGTCGGCCCGCACCGCGAGGTCTGCCGCAGCGGTCAGCGTGAGGTAGTGGGCAGTCACCCTGCGGACCGTCTCCCGTTCCGCGTCGGGCGGATCGAGAGCGCGGGCGGTGTCGCGGGCGTGCAGCCGGACCAGACTGTGCAGGCCGTATCTGCCGTCGTCCGCCACCGTGAGCAGACTGGCGGCCTCCAGTACGTCCAGCGCCTCCTGCGCCTGGCCCGGCGTGTGCAGCCCGGCCGCCACCGCGGCGACGGCGGTGTCGAAGCTCAGGCCGGGCACATGGCCGAGGGCGCGGTACATGCGGGCGGCGGCCTCGGGGAGATCGCGGTAGGCCAGTTCGAGGGCTGCGGACACGGTGCGCTCCTCGTGGGCTGACGACACGGCGATACGGCGGAGGCGGCTCTGCTCGTCGGACAGCTCGGTGACCAGCGCGCCGATCGTGAGGCGCCGGTGGGTGAGCAGCCGCGCTCCGCAGATGCGCAGGGCGACCGGCAGGCCGCCGCAGAGCTCGACCAGCCGGGCCGCCGACTCGGCCTCGTCGGCGATCCGCCGGGGACCGCAGAGGGCCGACAACAGCTCCAGGCCACTGCCGGTGTCGAGTACGTCGAGCTGGAGCAGGGACGCGCCGTCCAGCACGAGTTCGCCCAGGCGCCATGTGCTGGTCGCCAGTACGGCGCTGCCCCGCCCCTGCGGCAGCAGGGCGGTGACCTGGGCCGGGCGCGTCACGTCGTCCAGCACCACCAGCATCCGGTGCTTGGCGGACAGGTCCCGGTAGAGGGCCGTACGGTCGGCGAGCCCCGAGGGAAGGTACTGGTCCCGTACGCCGAGGGCCCGCAGGCAGATGGCGAGGGCCTCGGAGACGTCCCCACCGGTACCGGCCCGCAGCCCGGCGAAGTCGACGAAGATCTGTCCGCCGGGGAAGCGCGGCTGGTTGTTGTGGGCCCACTGGCAGGCGGCGGCCGTCTTGCCGATTCCGGGGAGGCCGCTGAAGACACCGATCGGGCACCCGACGGCATCGCCGAGCGCGAGTAACTCATCCAGTTCGGCGAGGAGTTGTCGCCGGTCGACGAAGCCGCGCGGTGGCCGCGGGACCTGGTCGGGGCGCCGGCCCGGCGGTGTCTCCTGCTCCGCGTGATAGTTGAAGGTGATGCCGCCGTGGACGACACCGGCCTGCACCAGCTGTCCGTCGACATGGCCGGGGATGCTGTTGGTGATCTCCGTCGGCTCCGGGCGTTCCGCACCGTCCCGCGCCCTCATGAACCACCGCCTTCCGGGATCTCCGCCCCATGGTCACCGTACTGGAACCAGGACGAGGAAGGGGGCGTTCCGAACGCACCACGATCAGGTGCGGGCCACGATCGGTTGCAGGCCATACGCGGCTGCCTACGAATGTCCTGGGCGTCGGCGTCCCCGCGTCTCCTCGGTCATGCACCAACGCCGTTGACGCGTCTACGACATGGCGTTGTGGCGATGTGTGCACCTCGGCAGCCGCCCTGAGGTGGAATGGCCCCGTCACCTACTGAGGGAGCCCCAGCATGGACCCGATCACCGCAGCGGCGCTCGCCGCGCTGGCCGGCGGTCTCGGCGGCGAAGCCGGACGCCAGGCATGGCAAGGACTCACCGCGCTGGTGCGGCGCCCGTTCGGGCGGGCCGCGACGGAGGAGGCGGAAGGGGGCGGGGCGCCCCGGGTCAGCTCCGGCGAACTGGAGGTCTCCGCGCTGGAGGAGGACCCCGCCGACCCGGTGCGCGCGCAGGCTCTGGCCACCGCCCTCGGCGTACGGGCCGCCCTGGACGGAGAGTTCCGCGGACTGCTGGACGAGTGGTGGCAGCGGGCGCGGGCCGGCTCCGCTGGCGGCGACGTGCACAACAGCTTCAGCGGCAGTTCTCAGAACGGCCAGGTACTCCAGGGCCGGGACTTCTCCGGCCTCACCTTCAACATGACACGCACCACGCCCTCACCCCCGTCCCCGTCCTCGCCCTCGCCCTCCTCCGACCCGGCTGAGACCGAGACCGAGACCGAGCGGCGGTGACCGGTGTGAGGGTTGCCAAAACACGCGGGAGCGTCAATGTCTGTGTTCGCCGCGTGAGAGTTTAGGGAACCACGCGAGAAGGGTTTTTCCGTGCGCCGAGCGGGGCGGAATTATCGGACCGGCGCCGCCCTCCATGGCGTGCTACTGTCGTCTTAGTTGCAGTTGTGGTTCCCGAAACTTCAAGTGCTCCTGGTCGCGTACCGCGGTCGGAGCGCTTTTGTATTACCGGTCATTTCCGGGCGGGGTAATCATCGCGGCGACACGGTTTCCGCACAGTGTGGATCCCGATGTACTGCCCCAAAGGAGATAGACATGGCTACTGGTACCGTGAAGTGGTTCAACGCGGAAAAGGGCTTCGGCTTCATCGAGCAGGACGGTGGCGGCGCCGATGTGTTCGCCCACTACTCGAACATCGCCGCCCAGGGCTTCCGTGAGCTGCTCGAAGGCCAGAAGGTGAGCTTCGACATCGCGCAGGGCCAGAAGGGCCCGACGGCCGAGAACATCGTTCCCGCCTGACGCTTACGCGCACGTGCAGCTGGGGCCCGCATCCTTCGGGGTGCGGGCCCCAGCTGCATGCATTTTCCCGCAGTGATTTCGCCTGCGGTTTCGCCACTGGTTTCGCCTGCCGAGTGACGTGACCCCGTCTCGCGACCCTGACTCCGGCTCGCGACCTTGACTCCGGTCTCCGACTCGCGTACCTGAGTCGCACCCGCACCCTGACGTTTTCCGCGGGTCGTCCTGATTATTCGGCGGGCGACCGTTTTCGCTTCAGCATTTCACATCGGTCCATTCTTGTAATTCTCTCCGCCGTTCATCGCTGCGGGAATTCCTTGACATGCGCCGCATCAAGGAAGGTTCCCCGCATGAACCGCACGCGTACGAACGACCGTTTCTCCCGCACCCGTAGTTCCGGCAGCTCCGGCAACTCCAGGAGCTACGGCAACTCCAGGAGCTCCGGCAGCTCCGGCGGTTACGGCCGTCGGGCCGCCGCGCCGCAGGGTGAGTTCGCTCTCCCCAAGACCGTCACCCCTGCCCTTCCCGCCGTGGAGGCCTTCGCCGACCTCGGCATGCCGGCGCCGCTGCTCGCCGAGCTGGGCAGGCAGGGCGTGGCCGTCCCCTTCCCGATCCAGGGAGCGACGCTGCCGAACTCCCTCGCGGGCCGTGACGTCCTCGGACGCGGGCGTACCGGCTCCGGCAAGACGCTCGCCTTCGGTCTCGCCCTGCTCGCCCGGACGGCCGGGCAGCACGCCGAGCCCCGCCAGCCGCTGGGGCTGATCCTCGTACCCACCCGGGAGCTCGCGCAGCAGGTGACCGACGCGCTCACCCCGTACGCCCGTGCCCTGCGCCTTCGCCTGACCACGGTCGTCGGCGGGATGTCGATCGGCAGGCAGGCCAACGCCCTGCGGAGCGGGGCCGAGGTCGTCGTCGCGACCCCCGGCCGGCTCAAGGACCTCATCGACCGGGGCGACTGCCGCCTGAACCAGGTGGGCATCACCGTGCTGGACGAGGCCGACCAGATGGCGGACATGGGCTTCATGCCGCAGGTCACCGCGCTCCTGGACCAGGTGCGCCCCGAGGGCCAGCGGATGCTCTTCTCCGCCACCTTGGACCGCAACGTGGACCTGCTGGTGCGCCGCTACCTGACGGACCCCGTCGTCCACTCCGTCGACCCCTCGGCCGGTGCGGTCACGACGATGGAGCACCACGTCCTGCACGTCCAGGGCGCCGACAAGCACACGGCCACCACGGAGATCGCCGCCCGCGACGGCCGCGTGATCATGTTCCTGGACACCAAGCACGCCGTCGACCGGTTGACGCAGGACCTGCTCAACAGCGGTGTACGGGCCGCCGCCCTGCACGGCGGGAAGTCGCAGCCCCAGCGCACCCGCACCCTGACGCAGTTCAAGTCCGGGCACGTCACCGTGCTCGTCGCCACGAACGTCGCCGCCCGCGGCATCCACGTGGACAACCTCGACCTCGTCGTCAACGTCGATCCGCCGACCGACCACAAGGACTACCTCCACCGCGGCGGCCGTACCGCGCGCGCCGGTGAGTCCGGGAGCGTCGTCACGCTGGTCACGCCCAACCAGCGCCGCGGCATGGTCCGCCTCATGTCGGACGCGGGCATCAGCCCGCAGGTGACGCAGGTGCGTCCCGGCGAGGAGGCGCTCAGCCGGATCACCGGCGCCCAGGCGCCCTCCGGGGTCCCGGTCGTCATCACCGCGCCGGTGGTCGAGCGCCCCAAGCGCGGCGGCACGTCACGCGGCCGTCGCCGTCCCGCCTCCGCGGCGCGCCGTGTGTCGGTGCCGCGCCAGTCCGCCGTCGACGCGGCGGCCTAGAGTCCTGGCCGGGCGGCGGCCCCGGCCCCTCGCGCCGCCGAAGCCGTCCCATCCTCGTAGCTCGCAGGAGGCTCCTTTGACGCTCGCTCAGACGCAGGCCCGCTCGTCCCGCTCGCCGGGCGTCGCCCCCGCGGCCACGGCGGTGGACGGTTCCACGGAGGAGACCGAGCCGCGGGTGTGGGCCGACATGACCGTTGAGGTCGCCCTGTCCGTCATGGCCGGCGCACGCGTCCGTCATCTGCTCGTCTGCGACGAGGACGGCAGGCGCGTCGGTCAGGTCTCCCGGTCCGGACTCATCGCCGTCCGCGACGGCTCCGGGTACACGGACCGGGTCCGCCTGCGCGACATCAGCCCTCTCGGTGACGTCAGCGCTGTACGTGACGTCGGTGCTGTACGTGACGTCAGCGCTGTTTGTGACATCAGCACTGCACGTGGCATCAGCGGTGACGGCACGCCGTCCCCTGCCACGGGCGACGAGCACGGCGGTTCCCCGGGCGTCCCCGCCCTTGCCCACTCCCGCTGAATCAACGCACTGCGGTCATCTCGCCGCGGTCATCCCGCCACAGTCACCCCACCGCAGTCGTCTCACCCCGGTCGTTCCCTCTTCTCCTCGCGAGGTCTCATGCGCTGTGTCATCGCTCGCTTCCCGTTCGACCTCACCAAGAGCGGCGTGCTCGAAACGATGAAGGGCGTCAAGCCCGAACCCGTCACCGGGCAGTCCGTGATCATCGGACGGCGTCACTACCCCGTCAAGCAGGTCGGCCGGGTCATCACCCGCCAGGATCCCCGCGACTTCACCGCGGGCGAGGTCCTCAGGTCCATGGCGCAGCTCGGCTTCACCTGCCGTACGGGCCCGGAACCCGCGGCCCCGGCCGCGCCCCCGGCCGCCCTCAGCCCCCTCCAGCGGGCCTCCGCCATGCTCGGTGCTCCCCTGCCCGCCTGACCTCGGGGCCGCACACCGGCGTCAGCGCGGCGCGTACGTCCGGGCGAGCATCTCCACGGTGGTCGCCATGGCCCGGCGGAGTTCGGGCGGGGCCACGGCCTCCACGTCCGCGCCGAGCCTCAGCAGTTCACCGCAGGCGTGCTCGACGCCCTCGATCGGGATGTTCGCCTCCACCCATCCCTCGGTGCCGACGGTGGTCGCGGTGGCGTCGACCGCGCGGACCACTTCGGGCGGGACATTGTCGGGCAGGCGTCTCCGCCCCCGGGGCGAGAGGCGGATGGTCGCTGTGCCGGTGTAGCGGCGCGCCTCGAAGTCGGCGAGGTAAGAGGCCCAGTACGCGCCCAGGTCGAAGTCCGTCGGTCTGTCGAAGAGTTCGTCGGTCAGTGCCGCGTCGAGAATCTGGGCCACACGGTACGTCGCGGCCCCCTTCTCCGTGGCCGCGACCAGGTACCAGGTACCGGACTTGAGCACCAGCCCGTAGGGGCGGAGGCGGCGGTCGACCTCCTGCGGGGCCCGCCAGCGCCGGTAGCGCACGTCCACCGCACGCCGCGCGAGCAACGCGTCGACCAGCAGCGGCAGATACGGCGCCGGCTCCGGGTCCCGGTACCAGCCGGGGGCGTCCAGGTGGAAGACCCCCGAGACGCGTGCCGCCTCCTCGCGCAGTCCCGTCGGCAATGAGGCGAGCAGCTTCAGCCGTACCGCCGTCACCTCGGCCGCGATCCCCAAGTCGGCGGCGGGGCCCGGCAGTCCGGCGAAGAACAGGGCCCGCGCCTCGCCCTCGCTCATGCCGGTGAGGCGGGTGCGGTAGCCGTCGAGCAGTCGGTAGCCGCCTCCGGGGCCCGGTTCGGCGTAGACCGGGACCCCGGTGGCGTGCAGACGGGCCAGGTCACGGTAGGTGGTGCGCACGGAGACGTGCAGTTCGTCGGCGATCGCTCGCGCGGACATGCGGCCACGCGCTTGCAGCAACAGCAGCACCGAGAGCAGTCGACTGGCAGGCATGCGCGCATTTTCCACGGAAAACTTCACCCGGAAACCCTGACAGCTCCTGTCACACGGCGCTCCTACCGTCGATCCCCCGCGGCCCGGCCGCAATCGACCGGAACCGACCGGAACCAGCCGTAGGCCCTGCCTGGAACCGTCGAACAGGAGTCATACCGTGCGCCCCACCGTGCCCGTGCCCGTTCCCGTGCCCGTTCCCGTGCCCGTCGCCGCCCCGCCCGCCGTGATCGAGCTCCGCCAGTACACACTGCGTCCCGGCCGCCGCGACGAGCTCATCGAGCTGTTCGACGGGGAGCTCATCGAGCCGCAGGAGAAGGCGGGGATGGACGTACTCGGCCAGTTCCGGGACCTCGACGATCCGGACCGCTTCGTCTGGCTGCGCGGTTTCCCGGACATGGCGACACGTCATCGCGCGCTCACGGCCTTCTACGGCGGTCCCGTGTGGGCCGAGCACGGACCCCGGGCGAACGACACCATGCTCGACTCCGACGACGTACTCCTCCTGCGCCCCGAGCCGCGCCCCGAGCCGGCCGCGAACGGGCTCACCGTCTCCCCCTCCCGGCGGCCTCCGGTCGGCGCTCCGGCGCCGGACCTCTTCGTGGCCGCCACCGTGTGGTTCTTTCCACCGGGGTACGCGGGCGGCGCGCGGATCCGGGACGGCCTCCTGCCCGTGCTCCGGGAGACGGGACCCGCGCCGTTCGCCCTCCTCGTGACCGAACACGCGCACAACACGTTCCCCAGGCTGCCGGTCCGCACCGGCGAGAACGTCGTCGTGGTCCTCACGTCGTACGCCGATGAGACCGCGCACCGACGACACCTCGCCGAGGTCCGCCGCCACCCCCTGGCCCGCGCCGAGATCCTGCCGGGCATCGAGCGGGCGCAGGCGGCGCCGCCTCAGCGGCTCCGGCTGGCACCGACCGGGCGTTCCCTGTGTCCCGGTGGCAGAACTTCCTCCGTCATCCGCACAGGAAATCTATCCTGGTCGCGATAGACATTTCTCGGCGTCGGGGTTAGTGTTTTCTCGATCTCAACGAGTCACAGAGGGCGCGGCAGAGACGAACTGCCGCGCGCGGAAGACGGAACGGCAGTGGAGTGGCGGGGGCGGGAACGGGGGGGCCCCCCCCCCACCCCCCGGGCGGGGCGGGCCCCCGGGGCGCCCCCCGGTCCCCCCGGGGCCGCAGGAGGCAGGGCAAGGAGGAAAAACAAGAAAAACAGAAAACCAACTCTTTTACACAACTCCCCGCCCCCCCCACCCCTCTCCCCATCCTATTGTGCCTTCTTTT